>NZ_CDRQYH010000085.1:0-13730 GCF_977039595.1 Enterobacter sp. | reverse complement strand
CGTCATTAACTCGTCCGTTGTCGGTTGAGCAAGAGCCTGCTCTGCTAACACCTTCGCATCTTCGAAGTTCGTGTTACGGATAATCTTCTTAATGCGCGGGATGGAAATGGCGCTCATAGAGAATTCGTCCAGACCCATACCCAGCAACAGAAGTGTAGCACGTTCGTCGCCTGCAAGCTCACCACACATGCCAGTCCATTTACCTTCTGCATGAGAAGCATCAATAACTTGCTTGATCAAGTTCAGTACGGACGGTGACATTGGCTGGTAGAGATGTGAAATCATATCATTACCACGGTCAACTGCCAGGGTGTACTGCGTTAAATCATTGGTGCCGATACTAAAGAAATCAACTTCTTTGGCTAAATGACGCGCAATAGTCGCCGCCGCAGGTGTTTCCACCATTACGCCGATCTCGATTGACTCGTCAAACGCTTTACCTTCGTCGCGCAGTTCCTGCTTGTAAATTTCGATCTCTTTCTTCAGTGCACGCACTTCTTCAACAGAGATGATCATCGGGAACATGATGCGCAGTTTACCGAAAGCAGAGGCACGCAGGATCGCGCGAACCTGGTCACGCAGGATCTCTTTACGATCCATCGCGATACGAATCGCACGCCAGCCCAGGAACGGGTTCTCTTCTTTCGGGAAGTTCATGTACGGCAGCTCTTTGTCGCCACCAATGTCCATAGTACGGACGATAACCGCCTGAGAGCCACACGCTTCAGCTACGGCTTTATAAGCAGCAAACTGCTCTTCTTCCGTTGGCAGCGCGTCGCGGTCCATGAACAGGAATTCTGTACGATAGAGACCTACGCCTTCCGCACCGTTGCGCTCAGCGCCATCAACGTCGCGAACGGTACCGATGTTTGCGCATACTTCTACCTGATGGCCGTCAAGGGTGATGGCTGGCAGGTCTTTCAGCTTAGCGAGTTCCGCTTTTTCAGTCGCAACCTGCTCCTGAACCGCGCGCAGTTTATCGATCTCTTCATTAGTTGGGTTGACGTAAACCAGATTGTTTACGGCATCCAGAATCAGATAGTCGCCGTTTTTCACCTGAGAGGTGACGCTACCGGTACCCACGATGGCAGGCAGTTCCAGAGAGCGCGCCATGATAGAGGTGTGGGAGGTACGGCCACCCGCGTCGGTGATGAAACCGAGGACCTTTTTCAGGTTCAGCTGTGCGGTTTCAGACGGGGTGAGGTCCGCGGCAACCAGGATCACTTCATCCTGAATTGCGCTCAGGTCGATAATGGCCAGACCCAGGATGTTGCGCAGCAGGCGCTTACCGATGTCACGTACGTCAGCCGCACGCTCTTTCAGATATTCATCATCCAGTTCTTCCAGGGCAGTTGCCTGACCTTCGATAACTTCATGCGCAGCCGCGTCGGCCGTCATGCCCTTATCTTTAATCAGGGCTATGATTTCCTGCTCCAGCTCCTCATCTTCGAGCAGCATGATGTGCCCTTCGAAGATGGCTTCTTTTTCTTCACCGAAAGTTTCGCCAGCTTTAGTTTTGATTGCTTCCAGTTGCGCAGATGCCTTGGCACGACCGCTCAGAAAACGTTCAACTTCCTGATCAACCTTGTCGGCAGAAATTTTTTTCCGGTCGATGACGATCTCGTCTTCTTTCAGCAGCAGTGCTTTGCCGAAAGCGATACCCGGGGATGCTAAAATGCCTGAAATCATAACCCTACCTTACTTGTGACTGATATTTAAAAGAACCCGGAAACTTACTCGAGCTCAGCCATCAGTTTTACCAGATGCTCAACTGCTTTCTGCTCGTCTTCACCTTCCGCAGAAATGGTGACTACGGTGCCCTGAGTCAGGCCCAGAGTCTGCAGTTTGAACAGGCTTTTGGCGCTGGCGCTTTTGCCGTTGGAAGTCACAGTGATTTCAGAAGTGAAGCCTTTCGCTTCTTTAACAAACTGAGCAGCAGGGCGGGTGTGCAGACCGTTCGGAGCGGTAATGGTAACTTCTTGCTGGAACATTGTATTTCCCCAACTTATAGGTTTAGTGTTGTGGAACTAAAGTCTAGCCTGGCGACTGAACTTTAGCCTGTATTGTTAGCGCTGACGTTTCGATCGTCATTAAACATTATGCAGCGAAAGCAAGACTTGAACCAAATCATAAAATCGATTCAGCAAGGCTATTTCATTCACCGATTAATTTCACGCATCAAAATAATTGCTGGTTTAAATACCAGACCCAACGGGGTGAAGCAATGCCAGGAGGGGTAAAAGTTTGAAGCAGGCCACAAAAAAGCACCTGAAAAGGTGCTTTTTTACGCGTTATTAACATGCTGGCACTACTGTTGCAGCTCTTTTTCGGTAAACAGATCGGCAAACAGTGCGGTGCTCAAGTAACGCTCACCCGAGGACGGAAGGATAACCACAATATTCTTATTGGTAAAGGCTTCGTCTTCCTGCAGCTTGAGCGCTGCCGCAACGGCCGCACCGGAAGAGATACCCGCCAGAATGCCTTCTTCATCCATCAGGCGACGCGCGGTAGAGATGGCCTCTTCGTTAGTGATGGTGACCACTTTATCGATCAGCTTCAGATCCAGGTTGCCCGGAATGAAGCCTGCGCCAATACCCTGGATTTTATGCGGGCCTGGTTTGAGCTCTTCACCGGCCAGGGCCTGGGTGATAACCGGTGAGTCAGTCGGCTCAACGGCAACGGTGATCAGGTCTTTTTTACCCTTTGTGCCTTTAATATAGCGTGACACGCCGGTCAGCGTACCGCCGGTACCCACACCGGAGATAAAGACGTCAACCTGGCCGTCGGTATCTTCCCAGATTTCCGGACCGGTGGTCTTCTCGTGAATTTCCGGGTTTGCCGGGTTGCTGAACTGCTGCAGCAGCAGATATTTCGCCGGATCGCTGGCCACAATCTCTTCGGCTTTCTGAATGGCGCCCTTCATGCCCTTCGCGCCTTCGGTCAGAACCAGGTTCGCGCCCAGCGCTTTAAGCAGCTTACGACGCTCGATGCTCATCGTTTCTGGCATAGTCAGCGTCAGCTTGTAGCCGCGCGCGGCAGCAACATAGGCCAGAGCAATACCGGTGTTACCGCTGGTCGGTTCCACCAGCTCAACGCCAGGCTTCAGCACGCCACGTTTTTCAGCATCCCAAATCATGTTTGCACCGATACGGCATTTAACGCTGAAGCTCGGGTTACGTGATTCGACCTTCGCCAGGATGCGTCCATTACCGATACGGTTCAGTCGAACCAGGGGCGTATGACCGATAGTCAGCGAGTTGTCTTCATAAATCTTACTCATGGCCTGTCCTTAACTGTATGAAATTGGGATACCGACCCAGCATACCTGTTGAGCAGGTAGGGGGAAGTAAGGAATTCGCATATCTATATACTGCAAGGAAATAATGGGGATCAGTATGGAATAAGGGGCGGCATAAGCCACCCCTGCTTTACACATTTTTGCATTATTTCCATAACGCGTGCTTAGCACGGTAGCAGTCGACCCACATCGCCGTCGCGCCGCAAACGGCGACGGGCATGATGAACAGATTCAGGAAGGGAATCATGGTGAACAGGCTGGTCAGTGCGCCAAACTGCATATTGGCGACCTTCTGGCTGCGCAGGGCGGTGCGCATCTCTTTAAACGGTACCTTGTGGTTATCGAAAGGATAGTCGCAGTACTGAATGGCCAGCATCCAGGCGCTGAACAGGAACCACAGCACCGGTGCCACGGTCTGGCCAATGCCTGGCACAAAATAGAGGATAAGCAGCACGAGCGCGCGGGGCAGGTACCAGGCAAACTTCTGCCATTCGCGCTTCATAATGCGAGGGAGGTCTTTCATGATCCCCCATATCCCTGTGTCCGGCGGCGTCGCACCGGTAAGCCGCGCTTCCAGCTGTTCCGCCAGCAGACCGTTAAACGGTGCGGCTATCCAGTTTGCAATTGTCGAGAAGAAGTAGCCAAACACCAGCAGCACGGAGATCACCGCCACCGGCCAGAGCAGGTAGTTAAGCCACTGCAGCCAGTCCGGCACGTAACTCATCAGCGACGGGATCCAGCTCTCCAGTTTTGTAAACAGCCACCAGAACGCGCCGCCCATAAGAATAATGTTGATCAACAGCGGCAGAATGACGAAGCGTCGAATCCCCGGCAGGGAGACCAGTTTCCAGCCCTGAGAAAAATACCAGACGCCGCTGCGCGGGGGGGAAGAAGATGTTGAAACCATAGCCAGGCTGTACTCCTTTTTACACAACCAGTGGGATTGCCCGCCTATATTATCCACTTACTGAGCAATGACCAGTTCGGAAATGTTCGAAAAACCAGCAAAAAGCACGATTTCCTTCATCTTTATGCTGTGAATGCTCTGCACACACTTGCACTTGACGTAAACGGCAAATACTCTTAGTGAGTAAATGTTTGCCGTGGTGGCAAGGTGTTAGAACAACAGAGAATATAATGATGCAGGATTTGCGTCTGATATTAATCATTGTTGGCGCGATCGCCATAATCGCTTTACTGGTACATGGTTTCTGGACCAGCCGTAAAGAGCGTTCCTCGATGTTTCGCGATCGCCCACTGAAGCGCATGAAGTCCAGTCGTGACGACGATGACAGTGAAGATGACATCGACGGCAGCGATGACGACGGCGTGGGTGAAGTTCGTGTTCATCGGGTCAATACTGCGCCCGGCGCAGGCCATGGGGAGCATGAAGCGCCTCGTCCTTCGCAGCACCAGTATCAACCGCCGTATGCTTCTGCACAGCCGCGCCAGCCAGCGCCGCAGCCTGTGGAAGAGCCGGTGCGCCAGCCGCCGCAACAGCCTGTCTATCAGCAGCCTGCTGCGCCACAGCCGGTTCAACATCAACCGGTTCAGCAGCCCGTGCAGCAACAACCTGCTCAGCCGGTACAACAACCGCAGCAGCCTGCGCCTCAGCCTGCTCCGGCCCCGCACGTTGAGCCTGAGGCCGTTGTAGAGCCAGAGCCGGTTGTTGAAAAACCGCAGCGTAAAGAAGCGGTGATCATCATGAACGTGGCCGCGCATCACGGTAGCCATCTCAATGGCGATGTGCTGCTTAACAGTATTCAACAGGCAGGCTTCAAGTTTGGCGATATGAATATTTTCCATCGCCACCTGAGCCCTGACGGTAGCGGTCCGACGCTGTTCAGCCTGGCCAACATGGTTAACCCTGGCACCTTCGATCCGGAAATGACCGGTGATTTCGTGACCCCGGGCGTCACTATCTTTATGCAGGTGCCGTCCTACGGTGATGAACTGCAAAACTTTAAGCTGATGCTGCAGTCCGCTCAGCACATCGCTGACGAAGTCGGTGGCGTGGTGCTCGACGATCAGCGTCGAATGATGACCCCGCAGAAATTGCGCGAGTATCAGGACCGCATCCGCGAAGTTAAGGAAGCTAACGCGTAATCGCCGCGTTGACTTCAACTCCTCCTCAACCCCCGCATGTCGGGGGTTTTTTCTCATTGATGGTGCGATATGGACTCAATCGAACAACAACTCACTGAACTGCGAACCACGCTTCGCCATCATGAATACCTCTATCATGTTATGGACGCGCCGGAAGTACCGGATGCGGAGTATGACCGCCTGATGCGCGAGCTGCGCGAACTAGAGGCGCAGCATCCTGAACTCATCACGCCGGATTCCCCCACCCAGCGCGTCGGCGCTGAGCCGCTGGGCGCTTTCAGCCAGGTGCGTCATGAAGTGCCGATGCTGTCGCTGGATAACGTCTTCGATGAAGAGAGCTTCCTCGCGTTTAACAAGCGCGTGCAGGATCGCCTGAAAAGCAGCGACTCTCTCACCTGGTGCTGCGAGCTCAAGCTGGATGGCCTGGCGGTCAGTCTTCTCTATGAAAACGGCGTGCTGGTGCGTGCCGCGACGCGTGGCGACGGCACGACGGGCGAAGACATCACCACCAACGTGCGTACCATCCGCGCGATCCCTCTGAGGCTGCAGGGTGACAACATTCCTGCGCGTCTGGAAGTGCGCGGCGAAGTGTTCCTGCCGCAGGCTGGCTTCGAGAAAATTAACGAAGAGGCTCGTCGCACCGGCGGGAAAGTGTTTGCTAACCCGCGTAATGCGGCGGCGGGCTCGCTGCGCCAGCTTGACCCACGTATTACCGCGAAGCGACCGCTTACTTTCTTCTGCTACGGTGTGGGTATTCTTGAGGGCGGCGAGCTGCCGGATACGCACCTCGGACGCCTGCTGCAGTTTAAAGCGTGGGGCCTGCCGGTAAGCAATCGCGTCCAGCTCTGCGACTCGCCGGAAGCGGTACTGGCGTTCTACCACAAGGTGGAAGAGGACCGTCCGACGCTCGGTTTTGATATTGATGGCGTCGTCATCAAGGTGAATTCACTGGCGCTGCAGGAGCAGCTGGGCTTTGTGGCGCGCGCGCCGCGCTGGGCGGTGGCGTTTAAGTTCCCTGCCCAGGAGCAGATGACCTTCGTTCGCGACGTGGAGTTCCAGGTCGGTCGAACGGGGGCTATTACACCGGTCGCCCGTCTGGAACCAGTGCAGGTGGCGGGCGTGCTGGTGAGTAACGCCACGCTGCACAACGCCGATGAAATCGAACGCCTGGGCCTGCGCATTGGTGACAAAGTGGTGATTCGCCGCGCAGGGGACGTGATCCCGCAAGTGGTTAACGTTGTGGAGTCAGAACGTCCTGATGATACGCGCGAGGTTGTCTTCCCAACCCATTGCCCGGTGTGTGGTTCGGACGTTGAGCGTGTGGAAGGTGAAGCGGTGGCTCGCTGTACGGGTGGCTTAATCTGTGGCGCGCAGCGTAAAGAGTCACTGAAGCACTTCGTTTCCCGTCGCGCAATGGACGTTGACGGCATGGGCGACAAGATTATCGATCAGCTGGTTGAGAAAGAGTACGTCCACACGCCAGCGGACCTCTTCAGGTTGACCGCTGGTAAACTGACCGGTCTGGACCGCATGGGACCAAAGTCTGCCCAGAACGTGGTTAACGCGCTGGAAGCCGCAAAAGAGACGACTTTCGCCCGTTTCCTCTACGCGCTGGGCATTCGTGAAGTGGGTGAAGCAACCGCAGCAGGTCTGGCAGCATACTTTGGTACGCTGGAGGCGCTGGAAAAAGCGAGCATCGAGGAGCTGCAGAAAGTCCCGGACGTAGGTATTGTCGTCGCCACGCACGTCTTTAACTTCTTCGCCGAAGAGAGCAACCGTAACGTCATCGGCGAACTGCTGGAAGAGGGCATTAAATGGCCCGCGCCGGTGGTGGTTAACGCTGAAGAGATCGACAGCCCGTTCGCCGGTAAAACGGTGGTGCTGACCGGCAGCCTGAGCCAGCTTTCACGCGACGATGCCAAAGCACGTCTGGTGGCGCTGGGGGCAAAAGTTGCGGGCAGCGTGTCGAAGAAAACCGACCTGGTGATCGCCGGTGAAGCGGCGGGTTCGAAGCTGGCGAAAGCCCAGGAGCTCGGCATTGCGGTTATCGACGAAGCGGAAATGATGCGTCTGTTAGGAGAGTAACGTGGAGAAAGAGCAGCTCGTTGAGATCGCCAATACGGAGATGCCGTTTGGTAAATACAAGGGCCGCAGGCTGATTGATTTGCCGGAGGAGTATCTGCTGTGGTTTGCCCGTAAGGATGAATTTCCGGCAGGGCGACTGGGCGAGCTGATGGCTATCACGTTATTGATCAAAACCGAGGGGCTGACCCAGCTGGTGCAGCCCCTGAAACGTCCTTAACTTAAGCCTTCGCGGCGCGGGTCTCTTCCTGCGCCAGCTTTTCGGTCTGGCGCTTGTAGCGACGCGCCAGCACCGCGCAGACCATCAGTTGGATCTGGTGGAAAATCATCAGCGGCAGCACCATCATCCCAATCACCGAGGTC
The DNA here is from genome assembly GCF_977039595.1 of Enterobacter sp. NCBI lineage: Bacteria > Pseudomonadati > Pseudomonadota > Gammaproteobacteria > Enterobacterales > Enterobacteriaceae > Enterobacter > Enterobacter sp. The sequence goes on along the minus strand of NZ_CDRQYH010000085.1, from coordinate 5,881 downwards.
GGGAACAGAATGTTGGCCATCGGGATGCCGTTCGCCAGGCTCTTTTTCGAACCGCAGAACACAATCGTGATTTCATCCGCTTTGTTGAAGCCGCACTTGCGTGCCACAAAGACGTTTACCGCAATCACAATCGCCAGCAGGACGATGCTGACCACCACGATAAACAGCAGCGAGCCTGCCCCCACCTTGTGCCAGATCCCGTTCACGACCGCTTCGCTAAAGGCGGAGTAAACCACCAGCAGAATCGAGGTCTGGTCGGTTTTTGAAATCCATTTTTTATGCTTCGCCACAAACGCGCCGGTCCACGGTCGGGAGAGATGGCCCAGGACAAACGGCAGCAGCAGCTGCAGACAGATTTTGCCCACCTGCTCAAGGTTACCTTCCGCACCGTGCATGTTCATCAGCAGGCCTACCAGCAGCGGGGAGACGAAAATCCCCAGCAGGCTGGATGCCGATGCCGAGCAGACCGCGGCCGCCACGTTCCCTCCCGCGAGAGAGGTAAAGGCAATGGCGGACTGCACCGTGGCCGGAAGAATACAGAGATACAGGAAACCGGTGTAAAGCGCCGGGTCGACGTTAACCGGCGCCCACCAGGCAAACAGCACCCCGAGGATCGGGAACAGAATGAACGTGCTGCACATCACCCACAGGTGTAGTCGCCAGTGGCTACCGCCCGCGATAATGGCTTCGCGGGAGAGCTTTGCGCCGTGCATAAAGAACAGTAGCGCGATGGCGGCCGTCGTCAGCCCTTCAAAAAACGGGACGAAACCGCCGCGAGCGGGGAAGAAAGAGGCCAGTAAAACGGTAACTACCAGGGTGAGCGTAAACGGATCAACAATACGAAATAGTTTCATAATGACTCCTGAAAACAGATGTCGCTATTGTGCTTTTTTCCATTTGAGAAATAAAATTGATTTATTGCATCCATTCATGAATTAAACAGATGAATTATTCACTACGTCAGCTTCGTGTTTTTGTCACCGTGGCGCAGGCTCGTAGCTTTAGCCGGGCAGGAGAGATGATTGGCCTGAGCCAGTCGGCGGTTAGCCACAGCGTGAAAGAGCTGGAAAATCAGACTGGCGTCCGGTTGCTTGACCGCACCACGCGCGAAGTGGTGCTGACCGAAGCCGGGCAGCAGCTGGCTCTGCGCCTTGAACGGTTGCTGGATGAGCTCAACAGCACGCTCAGAGACGTGGGGAGGCTGGGCCAGCAGCTTTCGGGTACCGTGCGGGTCGCGGCCAGCCAGACGATATCCGCACACCTTATACCTCAGTGTATTGCCGAGGGAAGCCATCGCTACCCGGACATTGATTTTGTGCTGCATGACAGGCCGCAACAGTGGGTGCTGGAGAGCATCCGCCAGGGGGATGTCGATTTTGGTATTGTTATCGATCCCGGTCAGGCAAGCGATCTGGCGTGCGAAAGCGTACTTTCTGAGCCTTTTTTGCTGCTCTGCCGTGACGACGATCCGCTGGCCTCGTTGCCGGAGGTCAGCTGGCAGTCCCTGCAGGGCGCGAATCTGGTATTACAGGATTATGCCTCGGGCAGCCGTCCGTTGATTGATTCCGCGCTGATGAATCAGGGCGTAAAGGCAACAATCGTGCAGGAGATTGGTCACCCGGCGACGCTGTTTCCCATGGTGGAAGCCGGCATTGGCATCAGCGTATTGCCCGCCCTGGCGCTCCCCCTGCCGCAGGGAAGCAGACTGGCCGTCAGGCGATTAACGCCCGTTGTCGAGCGAAAGCTGATGCTGGTGCGGCGAAAAAATCGTTCACTCTCGGGGGCGGCGCAGGCTATCTGGGAAGTGGTGCGTATCCAGGCACAACGATTAACCGAAGCCCGCATACGCGACCCACTGTTTAACGCATCAGAAGATCAGATGTAGATATCAATCTGATTATTGTCTGACGGGCTATTCACGCCTTCCACTTTGCCCAGTTTTTGTTCCTGCTTCTTCTGGGCCTCTTCGGCCTGCTGGCGCTGCAGCGCCGCGAGCTGAGCCTGCAGCACTTTGAGCTGGGTCTGAATAAGTTCCTGCTGCTTTTTCTTCTCGTCGGTGCTGATGGGGCTGTTCGACAGCTCTTTTAACTGCTGGGTCAGTTTTTTGATCTTGTCGAGAATGCGGGTGATTTGCGCAGAGATATCGTTACTGCTCGAAGTTCCACTCGCGCCGCTGGTTTGAATCTGTTGGGTTGAAGCCTGAATGGTCGTCATACTTTTTCCTCGCGTTATAAAACAGAGGTATCGGCACCAATGGGATTAGCTTGAGCAAAACTGCCATATCTGGCAGGGAGTTGCATCGATACACAATCAGTATTGATTGCGACGTTGAAGGCAGGGAAGTAGACAAACTGCGGATAGCAAAAAAGCGCCTTTAGGGCGCTTTTTTACATTGGTGGGTCGTGCAGGATTCGAACCTGCGACCAATTGATTAAAAGTCAACTGCTCTACCAACTGAGCTAACGACCCGAAATGGTGGGCGATGACGGGCTCGAACCGCCGACCCCCTCCGTGTAAAGGAGATGCTCTACCAACTGAGCTAATCGCCCATTTCGGAACTGCTGCGATAAGGTGAGAATGGTGGGCGATGACGGGCTCGAACCGCCGACCCCCTCCGTGTAAAGGAGATGCTCTACCAACTGAGCTAATCGCCCAATCTCAATTCTTATCTACACTGCGGGTCTACCGAAGTAGATGGTGGGTGATGACGGGCTCGAACCGCCGACCCCCTCCGTGTAAAGGAGATGCTCTACCAACTGAGCTAATCACCCCCGCTGTGTGGAGTCGCATTATAGGGAGAGTTGAAAATGAGTCAACGCATTTTCTAAAGTTTTTATTCGTTCGTCGTAAAATTAAACAAAACGATCGCGAAACGGGCTGTGGCGCATGATTTCTAAACAAAAATCGCAAACTCGGTCACGATAAAGGGATCAACATTGAGGAATCCCCCCACAGTGATAGAATATTGCCCATCGTTTTTTCCCCAGGATTTGCCGATTGCCGGCATCTTTATAACGTAAGGCCATTTCATGAAAATCAAAACTCGCTTCGCGCCGAGCCCGACAGGCTATCTGCACGTCGGTGGTGCACGTACCGCTCTCTATTCCTGGCTTTTCGCACGCCACAACAAAGGTGAGTTCGTGCTGCGTATTGAAGACACCGATCTTGAGCGCTCCACGCCAGAAGCAATTGAAGCCATTATGGATGGGATGAACTGGCTGAATCTGGAATGGGATGAAGGTCCATATTTCCAGACCAAACGCTTTGACCGCTATAACGCGGTCATTGATGAAATGCTGGTCGCGGGCACGGCGTATAAGTGCTATTGCTCCAAAGAGCGTCTGGATGCGCTGCGCGAAGAGCAGATGGCGAATGGTGAAAAGCCGCGTTATGACGGCCGCTGCCGCCATGACCACAGCGAGCATGCTGCTGATGAGCCTTGCGTTGTGCGTTTTGCTAACCCGCAAGAGGGGTCTGTGATCTTTGACGACCAGATCCGTGGCCCGATCGAATTCAGCAACCAGGAGCTGGACGATCTGATTATCCGCCGCACCGATGGTTCCCCAACCTACAACTTCTGCGTGGTGGTTGACGACTGGGATATGGAAATAACTCACGTTGTCCGTGGTGAAGACCACATCAACAACACGCCACGTCAGATCAACATCCTGAAGGCGCTGAATGCCCCTGTGCCTGTTTATGCGCACGTCTCCATGATCAACGGCGACGACGGGAAAAAGCTGTCTAAACGTCACGGCGCGGTCAGCGTAATGCAGTATCGCGACGACGGTTATCTGCCTGAAGCGCTGCTGAACTATCTGGTGCGTCTGGGCTGGGCTCACGGTGACCAGGAGATCTTCAGCCGTGAAGAGATGATCGAACTGTTCTCTCTGAGCTCTGTCAGCAAATCAGCGAGCGCGTTTAATACCGACAAGCTCCAGTGGCTGAACCATCACTACATCAATACCATGCAGCCAGAATATGTGGCAACGTACCTGCAGTGGCACATTGAGCAGGCAAATATTGATACCCGCACTGGCCCTGAGCTGGCGGATCTGGTGAAACTGCTCGGCGAGCGCTGCAAAACTCTGAAAGAGATTGCTGAAAGCTGCCGCTACTTCTATGAAGAGTTTGCTGAGTTCGACGCGGACGCCGCGAAGAAACACCTCCGTCCGGTTGCGCGTCAGCCGCTGGAAGTGGTGCGTGACAAGCTGGCTGCGCTCACCGAATGGACCGCTGAGAATGTGCATCACGCCATTCAGGCGACGGCGGACGAGCTGGAAATCGGCATGGGTAAAGTCGGTATGCCACTGCGCGTTGCGGTGACCGGTGCGGGTCAGTCTCCGGCGCTAGACGTAACGGTTCATGCCATCGGCAAATCACGCAGCGTGGCGCGCATTAACAAGGCGCTGGACTTTATCGCTGAACGAGAAAATCAGCAGTAATAGCGTCTCAGATAAAACAAACGGCAGGGGAACCTGCCGTTTTTTTATGCTTCTTCTTCTGCAATCCCCAGACGCTTGAGAAATCCGTGTATGCCTTCGCGCTTCAATAACGCATCCAGACGCTTCTGCTCCGGCTTAGTCATACTCTCCAGCGTCTCAATAATGCCCGGATACAGGTTTGAAGAGGGGGTATTGTAGGAAGACGTGGCCTCCGCGAGATGGTAAACCTCATGAGTGGTACGAATTGCCGGGAGGCTCATAATATGTTCCTTCACCCGCGCATCGACATGAATGAGCCGCGCGCGACCGCCTTTCACGCCGTTGAGTCCTTCGGTTTTCCATCCCTGCTGGCGTATCCAACGATTAACCGTTTGCCTGGCGACGCCCAAACTCTTCGCCAGCTCTTCCGTGGTCATTTTGCTCCGTAATCTTTTCATATCAGTCCCGATCGCGAATCCCTAAACGTTGCAACAATCCGGTGATCCCTTCCCGCAGTAATAGCGATGTCATCTGCTTCTGCTCTTCCGGCGTCATTTCATTGGCTAGCGTCAGGAGCAGGGTGTGAAGTGAACTATCATGACTGACGCCTTCTGGCAGTTCGGATGTTTCGCTTGCCCGACGTGCACTGCGGATAAATTCACGGACTTTTTCGTTCACATGCACCAGACGCGCTTTCCCGCCCTGGACGCCTGGTTTAGGTGACGTAATCCAACCCTCTTTGCGTACCCATTTATTGATGGTCTGTCGGCTATAGCCAGTGAGGAGGGCTAACTCTTCTGGCGTCATTCGTTCCTTGATCATGCAATTTCCTGAATATCAGTGGGGTTAATTAGCGGCTCATTTTATAGCACCGTTTAACGTGAAAACGTGACAGGCTTAACTCCTGACTGCGAGCAGGCTCGCAAAGTGATTCATTTGCATGATTTTTCGGCGATTGAATAGCTGGAATTGATTTTGCCGTTGACACTCCGCAGCGGAATTCATATTATGCCGCCCGTCAACATGACAGCTTTACGATGGGGCTATAGCTCAGCTGGGAGAGCGCTTGCATGGCATGCAAGAGGTCAGCGGTTCGATCCCGCTTAGCTCCACCAAACTCTGAACCCAACAGAGTGCGGTCAGTAAAGTCATATGTGGGGCTATAGCTCAGCTGGGAGAGCGCTTGCATGGCATGCAAGAGGTCAGCGGTTCGATCCCGCTTAGCTCCACCAAAATTGTAAACCCTCGTCGAATGACGGGGGTTTTTTTTATCTGTTTGTAACGCCCTTTACCGCATTTTGTTATCAAAAAGAAGGTATTTCTGTACCTCGCCTCAATCGTAATCAATAAACCGGTCTATAAATAGACTTGAACTTGATTCGCGCAATTAATAAACCTATTATCCATCCGGTCAATGATTCTCCTGGAAAATAACGTCCCTGATTTATGAATAAAAA
>NZ_CDRQYH010000084.1:0-13945 GCF_977039595.1 Enterobacter sp. | reverse complement strand
GTATGCCTGAAAGCGTGCGTATTGCCTGAAAACACAACCCGCTACGGGGGAGACTTACCCGAAATCTGATTTATTCAACAAAGCCGCATCTGTATTCAAAAAGTTACAAAAAACTTGCAGGCTTTTCCTGCAAAAAAACAGATCTCAAATTTTTGTAACAATAATTAACGGCAAGCGAACCGGGCATAAAGAATTAATAGCCTTTAACGGCGGTTAAGTTTACCGGTACGTTCTGTTTACGCAATTAAACATCCACGTAAAAGTACAAAAAACAACCACTGCATTTTTTGCTTCAGCTTGTGGTATACTCCGCCGCCTTGACTTTCGTCGTCGCGCTTTAGCGCCGTTTAATAATGAGGAAAATAAATGAGCACACCTGAATTTGCCACTGCGGAGAATAACCAGGAACTGGCACAGGAAGTAAACTGCCTGAAAGCATTGCTAACGTTGATGCTGCAGGCGATGGGCCAGGCTGATGCCGGTCGTGTGATCATTAAAATGGAAAAACAAATCGCGGAGATGGAAGACCAGGCTGAATCTGCGGTATTTGCTAACACCGTTAAGCAAATCAAACAAGCCTACCGCCAGTAACAAAAAACGGCTGGATGCAGTGCATTCAGCCGTTCCCTCGTCTGTCACGCAGAACGTATTATCCTGTCAGATCAGCCCCGTTGCCGCCGCGTAACACGCAATCTGGGTTTTGTTAGGCGCATTGAATTTCTTCTGCATATTTTTCTGATGGAAGTTAACGGTATTCTCTGAGATAGAGAGAATGATCGCTATTTCCGCTGACGTCTTCCCTTCCGCAGTCCATTTCAGAATTTCGCGCTCGCGTTTACTGAATTTCATTTCTGGCGGCATGACCATCTCATCTTCAAAACGCGTCAGAGAGGTTAAAGCCATTTGCACCAGCATTTGCAACCGCAGTTCTATTTCCTCACGGGCAAATGGCCCTTCCTTAAGACTCGTACGAGATACTGACAGGAAGCCGAGCGCGTGGTTAGGCAGCATCAGACACTGCGTTATTCCCGCGCGTAAACCGTGGTCCTGGGCGCTATGCCATAATTCCTGCGCCTCGGCAAATAATGCGTCTGTCCAGGGTAGATGACCCTGGATGAAATTTTCCGCTTTTAAAACCGGATCGATAGCGAAATAGTTCGCGGAATGATATTGCGCCATCCACGGCTTTGGATAAGTAGTCTGCAAAGAGATTTTAGGGCGCGTAAAGGGTACGGGATGCCGCACGCAGAGCGCGTAATAATCGAATTCCAGCGCCTGAGTTTGCCGCTCTAGCTCCTGATATACCTCATCGGTACTCGTCAATTGCTGAAACCGGAGTGAGCAGTCCCGTCGCCAGTTGAAAAAGTCTGAATCCTTCATACTTACTAAATGAAGCCTCTGAAAAGATAATCATTATTATGGTGAATATAAACTAACACATAAAACTTTTTTCTAACTGCAAAATATCGGCAATAGCCCAATTAACTTTAGTATTCATAAGGTTTATCCGAGCTGGGCGGAATAAAAAATCAAAGGACGGCGCCCGTAGGGAGAATAATTTGCTCCAGCCTAAATTTCTGGAGCAAATTAGTGCATAAATGCTACTGCATAAGGAATTTTTCAAGGAACTGACGGGTTCGCGGCTGTTGAGGATTGGCGAACAGACTTTTCGCCGGCCCCTGCTCAACAATCCGTCCCTGATCCATGAAGATGGCTCTGTCAGCAACATCGCGTGCAAAGCTCATTTCATGCGTTACGATCACCATCGTCCTTTTTTCCTGCGCCAGCTGGCGAATGGTGTTCAGCACTTCACCCACCAGTTCAGGATCGAGCGCAGAGGTCGGTTCATCAAACAGGATCACGTCAGGACGCATCGCCAGCGCGCGCGCTATCGCCACGCGCTGCTGTTGGCCGCCCGACAGACGGCGCGGATAGCTGGTCTCTTTCCCCGCCAGCCCGACTTTGGCGAGCAGTTCGCGCGCGCGCGCCGTCGCTTCCTCTTTTGGCTCACCTTTAACGATAACCGGCCCTTCGATAATGTTCTCCAGCACCGTACGGTGCGGGAAGAGATTAAAGTTCTGGAAAACGAAACCGACATGCTGGCGCAGGCGGCGAATTAAACCTTTCTGCTGGCTGATGGATTTCCCGGTATCAATCGTTATCTCGCCTACCCGGATGGTGCCGCCTTCCGGCTGTTCAAGCAGGTTAATGCTGCGCAGCAGCGTCGTCTTTCCCGAACCGCTCGGTCCGATAATCGCCACCACTTCCCCCTGCTCTACTTCCAGATCGATCCCGTGGAGCACCGTTTGACCGTGGAATTTTTTCACCAGGTTTTTGACGTCGATAGCACTCATTTTGGATCACGCTCCTGGCGGTTAAGCTGGTTTTCGAAGTAGTTTTGCAGAGCAGACAGTACCGTCGCCATCACCCAGTAAATTAGCGAGGCGGCCAGATACATGGTAAAGACTTCAAGCGTGCGCGAAGTAATAAGCTGTGCCTGACGGAACAGTTCCGGAACCTGAATCGTTGCTGCCAGGGAAGTATCTTTCACCAGGCTAATAAAGCTGTTGCTGAGCGGCGGTAGCGCCACGCGCGCCGCCTGAGGCAGAATGGCCCGGCGCAGCGTCTGCCATGGCGTCATCCCGATACTGGCCGCTGCTTCCCACTGCCCTTTGTCAATGGAGGAGATGGCCGCACGCAGGGTTTCAGAGGTGTACGCCGCGGTATTGAGAGACAGACCAATCATCGCTGCCGGAATCGGATCCAGCTCGATACCAAACTGCGGCAAGCCGTAGTAGATCATAAAGAGCTGGGCGATGAGCGGCGTACCGCGAAACACGGAGATATAAAAACGCGCCAGCCAGCGCACAGGCAGGATGGGCGACATGCGCATTAAGGCCAGCACAAATCCCAGAACCAGCCCAAAGAACATCCCGCCGATACTGAGCTGTAACGTAAATACCGCACCTTTCAGCAGAAACGGCAGAGAATCAATAACCAGTTGAATACTTTCTTGCATTATTATTTTTCGACCTGATTTTTAGACATGAGGATGGTAGGCAAACAGCGCAGGCGCCCCGCCGGTATGGACAAATAAAATCGGCCCTTCATCCTTAAAGCGTTTCTGCGCAATGCCGTCAATCAGTCCGGCCATCGCTTTGCCGGTATAGACCGGATCGAGCAGTATGCCCTCGAGGCGCGCCAGCAGCTTCACCGCTTCCATGCCCTCTTCGTTAGGCGTACCGTAACCCGGCGCAAAATAGTCATCCCAGAGCAGAATATCGGCCTTGGCCTTCAGCTCCAGCTGCTCTGCGACCGCCTGCTGTAGCGTAACCACTTTTGGCTTCTGATCCGCTACGCTGCGGGACACCGTCACCCCGATAAGCTCGACGTCCGGCAGCAGTTGTTCGAGCCCCACCGCCAGCCCGGCATGCGTGCCCGCGCTTCCGGACGCGACAACCACGGAGGAGAGGCTCACTGCGCCCTCGCACTGCTGCGCAATTTCCAGCGCACTTTCCACATACCCCAGCGCGCCCAGCGCGTTCGAACCGCCGACAGGAATAACGTAGGGGCGGAACCCCTGCGCTTCCAGACGCGTCGCCAGCTCGTCGAGCTGGGCGGCCGGATCGGTCAACGCATCCACCATTTCTACCTGCACATTAAACAGATCCAGCAGCAGACGGTTACCGTTGGTGAGATAGTTTTCTGCCCGCGTGCCAATCGGGTTTTCCAGCAACGCCACGCAGTGGAGCCCAAGCTTTGCCGCCACGGCCGCCGTCTGGCGAACGTGGTTGGACTGGATGGCCCCGGCAGTAATGAGCGTATCCGCGCCTTCGCGCAGGGCGTCAGCAGCCAGAAACTCCAGCTTGCGCAGCTTGTTGCCCCCCATCGCCATCGGCGTCACGTCATCACGCTTAATAAAAATATCGCGCCCTAAATAATCAGAAAATCGCGGCAGGTACTCCAGCGGCGTCGGCGCGCCGATGAACTCCAGGCGGGGAAAGCGCGTTAAATTCTGTAGTGACATGGGTTCTCCGGTAACTCTGACAAAATGTTATATTTTTCATTATGCACGCAGACGCGAAAGAAATAAAAAAGGCGCTTTTAAAAGCGCCTTTTTTTACGGCAGAAACTTATTTCGTGACGTCTGCACCGAACCACTTCTCGGAGAGCGCTTTCAGGCTGCCGTCTTTTTGCATGTCAGCAATCGCGGAATCAATCGCTTTGACCAGGTCTTCGTTACCTTTACGAACGGCAACGCCTGATTCCTGACGAGAGAACGCATCACCCGCTACCGCCAGGGTATTGTTGGTTTTCTTCACCAGATCCAGCGCGGCCAGGCGGTCAACCAGAATGGCGTCGATACGGCCCACGCGCAGATCCTGGTATTTCGTCGGGTCGTCATCATAGGTGCGGATATCCACGCCCTGCACGTTCTTGCGCAGCCACTCTTCATAGTTAGTACCCAGACCGACACCGACTTTCTTCCCTTTCAGGTCCGCGGCAGTTTTAATCCCGCCTTCGTTGCCTTTCTTCACCAGCGCCTGAATACCGGACACGGTGTACGGCGTAGAGAAGTCATATTTCTTCTTACGCTCGTCAGAAATGGTCACCTGATTGATCACCACATCAATACGTTTGGAATCCAGCGACGCCAGCATACCGTCCCACTTGGTCGGTTTCAGGGACGCTTTCACGCCGAGGTGCTTCGCCAGCTCTTCAGCAAACTCCACTTCAAAACCGGTCAGCTTACCGTCATCGCCCTGGAAGCTGAACGGAGGATAGGTTCCTTCCAGCCCGACCAGCAGCGTACCGCGCTCTTTTACTTTATTCAGCAGGTTTTCTGCGGCGAACGTTTTCACGCTCATGCCCGCAACCAGCGCAACGGCCATAACACCCATCAGCGCCTGACGACCCAGAAGTGCAAATTTCATAAATACCCCGATATAGTGGAATTTTTACGTAGTGTAGAGAAATCGCCTGCAACGTCAAAGGCGACTGCGCTACATCTTATTCTTTTTTAATATATATCAGAAGTTGTTCCGGCGTGGGCTTTCTGCTTTATGGCACCCGGCATTTGTACCTTGTATTGCGCATACTTGCGCAGCGCAATTCGGTAGTTGTTGGTGCTGGTTGCAGGCAGCCACGGCTCCAGATTTTCATCCAGATAACCGGTTTTCAGCAGATCGCGAGAAATATTGTTTACGGTCAGATGTTGCCCAAGGCGGCGCAGGCGAACGACATATTCGCGAACGGTGCCGTGGCTCATCTCCGTTTGTTCAAACAGGAACTGCTTGAAGCCGATAATATCGAAGAAGTCGCTTTGCTCTTTGCAGTGGAGATCCCCACAGAAACGGCAAAGCGCCACCCACTCTTTTTGCTCTTCAAGCCATGCTGCTTCGTCCATCAACGTGTCGAGACGCGAAATCGCAATCTTATTGACGATTTCGCCCCGGCGAACCAGCGTGATACGATCGAGTAACTTGTTACAGTGGGCGCAATGCGTCTGGCTGTGTTTAAAGTCTTTCAGGTAGCGGCTTAAAGGCCGTCTTTTAGATTGCTGCACCGTCATGATAACTCCTGGTTGTCAATACGTTGTGCGGCATTTTTAAGGTGAATCAATCACCTATAACTTACCCAGCTTGGTTCGTAAGCGTTTAATGGCCTGGCTGTGCAGCTGGCTCACCCGCGACTCTCCCACCTCCAGAACAGCGCCAATCTCTTTGAGGTTAAGCTCTTCCTGGTAATAAAGGGTCAATACCAGCTGTTCGCGTTCAGGCAGAGCTTCAATAGCCTCCATGACGCGCTGGCGTAAATTCCCTTCCATTAAATGGTGTAACGGGTTCTCCTGCTGGTGCTCGTCCGTCACCAGCTCGATGCTATCGCCATGCTCTTCTCGCCACTCGTCATAAGAGAAGAGTTGGCTATTATTGGTATCGAGCAACATCTGACGATACTCTTCAACAGCAATGCCAAGACGTTCCGCCACTTCGGTTTCCGTTGCGTTACGTCCCAGTTCCTGTTCCAGCTGCCCCATCGCATGCGCCACTTCGCGCGCGTTGCGGCGAACACTGCGCGGCACCCAGTCGCGGCTGCGCAGCTCGTCCAGCATCGCACCACGAATACGCTGAACTGCGTAAGTCGTAAATGCCGTTCCTTGCAGAGCGTCGTATCGGTCAACTGCATTCAATAACCCGATACCGCCCGCCTGTAGCAGATCGTCGAGTTCCACGCTCGCCGGCAAGCGCACCTGGAGGCGCAATGCTTCGTGACGCACCAGCGGGACATAACGCTGCCACAGCGAGTGTTTATCCATTACACCTTCAGCGGTATAGAGTGAATTCACGATAAACAGCCCTGCGTTAGTTGAGTTATCGGCATGATTATCCGATTCTGCAGGGCGTTCAATTGGATGAAAAAGGGGGATAAAGTGAGGTTATTCTGAGGTTGCCCACAACAGGGGCAACTTTTCTGCCTAAATTAACAGTTGTAACAATGAAAGATCGTCGCCCAGTTTGACGCTATCTATATGTTGATGAAAGAGCTTTCCTGCTTCCTGATTATGCTGGCTAAGGGAGTGGAAGCTGTAAATAACATCAATGATATTATCTTGTTCAATTTTCCCCGCCACGAGAGCCTGACCGGCAAGTAACGTTTTAAGGAAATAGAACTCCGCAACGATTAAATAAAGGTTATTCAACATGCTGCGGCCGTTGTTCTGCGGGAAGCCCTGCTCCCACAGTTTGTATTTAAAAAAGTTCTTGAATAAATGGTCATTGGTCGCCAGATAACTGCCCGCCACATCTCGCCAGACGGACTCGATGTTTTCCATGACCTTCTCTGCCGGCACGGTGTCACCCGCAGACTCAAATTGTTGATAAAGCTGGGTAAAATAACGGTTTAATACCGCACCGCCGCGGGCTGTTACTTTCTTCGTGAAGTAGCTCTGGATGAGCGAAATTAACGCGAACTTCAGGCTATAGTTCTGATTAAAGCCGCCTAATTCCGTTTTGATTTTACCGCTCAGCAGTTCGTTAACCAGTGAGAAATAGACCGTTTCGAGCGTGCCGATATTCTCTGCGATATTATCGAGCTTTTCCGCCACCATGAGGAATTTCACTACGGCGTAAACCTGTTCTTCAACGCTGACGCCCTCAACGCTGAAAATATTCTGGCAGAAGAGATTGATGACCTTGGCCTTCAAATCAATCATCGGCGCATTATTGATGTCCTGCTGAACAATGACAGATTCCATCAACGACATAGACTCCCGATCGTTCAACAGAAGTCGGGTCACTTCCGGACACGACAGGTTCAGCGATTTTTCGATTTCATTTTTATAGACCCGGCTTGTCCGTGGAAATGTCGAACAGGTTGGGCTTAAGGCCTGGACGCCCATGGCGCCATGAACAGAACAGAGTTTTTCCGTATCCATAAACGGGCAGTTTTTACTTTCCGTATGGAAAATCACTTCACCCCAGTGGTCATAGTTTTTTTTGGTGACTTTTATCGCCGTTTTCGCCGTCTGACGAATAGCGGCATTTTTACTGTTCAGATAGCGATTAACGGAGGATTTATCAAACGCGATGGTCCAGCCCTGACAACAATGTTCACGGCATTCCCCACCGACACATGAAAAATCTGCGACCAGCTTTGGTTGAGTGACACTGATTTGTTTCACAGGCGGATTCTCAAATAGCAGAGATAAAAAAACCCCGCCGAAGCGGGGTTTCACGCGTAAAATTAACGCAGCAGAGACAGAACGGTCTGTGGAACCTGGTTTGCCTGAGACAGAACAGAAGTACCAGCCTGCTGCAGGATCTGCGCGCGGGACATGTTGGAAACTTCAGTTGCGTAGTCAGCGTCCTGGATACGGGACTGAGCAGCAGACAGGTTGTTAGAGGTGTTGTTCAGGTTGTTGATTGCAGAAGTGAAACGGTTCTGCACAGCACCCAGGCCAGAACGTGCTTTATCAACTTTAGCGATAGCTGCGTCGATGGTGCCCAGGTCGGTAGCGGTCATAGTTTTCAGGTCGATAGCGTTCACGCCCAGAGTGGTGGTGTCAGCTTTAGCACCGCTCAGGTCCAGATCGATGGTGTCGCCGTCGTTAACGCCAACCTGAATTTTAACTACGCCAGCAGTACCAGCAGTGCCGTCCAGCAGTTTGATGCCGTTGAAGTCAGTTTTGCCCGCAACGCGGTTGATTTCAGCCAGACGAGCGGTAACTTCATCCTGCAGAGAAGCCAGGTCAGAGGTGCTGTTGGTGCCGTTGCTTGCCTGAACAGCCAGTTCACGAACGCGCTGCAGGTTGTTGTTGATTTCGTTCAGAGAGCCTTCAGCAGTCTGCGCCATGGAGATACCGTCGTTGGCGTTACGTGCTGCCTGGTTCATACCTTTGATCTGAGCGGTCATGCGGTTTGCAATCGCCTGGCCAGCAGCATCGTCTTTCGCGCTGTTAATACGCAGACCGGAAGACAGACGCTCGATAGCAGTGCCCAGAGAAGACTGAGATTTGTTCAGGTTGTTCTGAGTGGTCAGGGACAACAGGTTAGTATTGATAACTGCCATAATTTTCTTTCCTTCAAAAATTGGGTTTTAGGTCCGGTGCCTAACACTCACAGCGTCTCTCACCGTCAACAAGGTTATCGACGGGTCCCCAAAAGACTTTAGAATCAATTTTGAAAAAATTACAACCAGCTGATTATTAACAGATTTATTTTTAAAAAAATCAATTAAGGTCCAACAGAGCGTTATTATTTATGCTTTTTTAACGCGCAAAGAGATGACTAAAAAGGCACATACTTATTCGTGTTTTCAAAGCGCAGATAATGATCCTAAAGTGCAATCCTTTCATTTACCCCGCCAGGACGCGTCTATTCTTTGGATTATTTTTTTCTCACCATCGTAAACTTTTACGTTGAGAGGCCGATAAGAGTCCTGAACTACTTTCGTATTTTAAGGAAAATATGCATGGCTACTATCAGTAACCTCGGGATAGGTTCTGCAGGACTCGGGGATTTATATAATCAGTTGGATGCAGCAGAAAGAACCAAGCTGACGACGATTACTTCCCAGCAATCAACGTATAACGCGCAGTTAAGCGCTTACGGCAAGCTGCAGAGCGCCATGACATCGCTGCAGACTGCGACCGCTGCGCTGGGTAAGGCAACCACCTGGAACTCAACGTCCGTTAGCAGTACCAACACGGCCTTTACCGCCACGACAACGGCTGACGCATCTGTCGGTTCCTTTGTTGTAAACGTCAACCAGGTTGCCAAGGCACAGGCACTGACTACCGGCTCCTATGCAAACAACACGGATCTGCTGGGCGATACGACAGGTACAACGCGTAAAATCACCATCACCCAGCCGGGCACGAAAACGCCTTTAGAGGTCACCCTGGCGGATGGCGATACGTCTCTGGCCGGGATCGCGAGCGCCATTAATAAAGCGAACGGCAACGTCACCGCTAGCGTCATTAAAGCGAAAGAGGGTGATTACCGCCTGATGCTGTCATCAAAAACCACCGGTACGGATGGTGCGATGACGGTAAGCGTCACCGGCGACGCCAAGCTGCAAAGCGCAATTGGCTACGATTCCGCCACCAAAACGGGCGCGCTGACGGTGAACACCGACGCGCAGAACGCGATTGTGGTAGTGAACAACATCTCCATCGAGCGCCAGTCGAATACCATTACCGATGCCCTGCCTGGCGTGACTTTCTCGCTGAAAGCAGAAAGCAAGGCAGATGAAACATTAGAGGTGACTCGCGCAACGGATGCTAACCAGAAAGCGATCACGGACTGGGTAACGGCGTATAACTCGCTGCAGTCCACCATTAACAGCCTGACGAAATATGTTCCGGTTGATGCTGGCTCCGGCAGCCAGTCAGCCAGCAACGGGGCACTTGTTGGTGATGCGAACGTGCGCGGGATCCAGTCTCAGCTGCGCGGTCTGCTGACCGAAGTGCAGAGCGGCTCGGTACAGATCATGGCCCAGCTGGGGATTACCCAGGACCCGGTAAAAGGTTCTGACGGTACCGTCGGTAACCTGAAAGTCGATACCGATAAGCTGAAAAAAGCGCTGACCGATAACCCGAACGCCGTACAGCAGTATTTTGTCGGTGACGGAAAGAAAACCGGTATGGCCACCCAGATGAACAACACGCTGACCACCATGCTCAGCACCAGTACCGGCAGCGCCGGGGTGATCCAGAACGCGAAAGACGGGATCAACAAAACGCTAAAAACGCTGGGTGAGCGTTACGATGCTATGGAAGCCACTATTGATGCCACCATGGCGCGTTACAAAACCCAGTTCACCAGTCTGGACGTATTAGTCACCAAAATGACCAATACAGCCAACTACCTGACCCAACAGTTCTCACAAAAGTAGTCGTAGCCTTCAGGAGTGGATATGTATAAGACCTCTGGTGTTCAATCCTATCAGCAGATAGGAGTCGAAAGCGCAGT
The DNA here is from genome assembly GCF_977039595.1 of Enterobacter sp. Classification (NCBI taxonomy): domain Bacteria; kingdom Pseudomonadati; phylum Pseudomonadota; class Gammaproteobacteria; order Enterobacterales; family Enterobacteriaceae; genus Enterobacter; species Enterobacter sp. Next base: position 3,473 of record NZ_CDRQYH010000084.1, on the reverse strand, counting down.
CATGAATGCCAGTCCACACCAGCTGATTGTCATGTTATTCGACGGGGCGCATAGCGCCCTTGTTCGCGCGCGTTTGTTCATGGAAGCCGGACAAATTCGTGAGAAAGGCGAAGCGTTAACGAAAGCCATCAACATCATCGACAACGGTTTAAAAGCAGGACTGAACATGGAGGTTGAGAGCGAGTTGTCCGGTAATCTTGCCTCCTTGTACGAATATATGGTTCGACGTTTGTTGCTGGCGAATGTCAGTAACGACGTAGACGCAATTGTTGAAGTCGAGGGTTTATTAAACAACATTGCGGATGCGTGGAAGCAAATCGGCCCCAATGCGTCCTCTATTTCAGGATAATTTTGATGAATAATCCCAGCGCAGCGCTTAGCCACTGGCAGGCGTTACATGCTCAGAGCATTGCTATGCTCAATCTCGCACATTCTGGTCAATGGGATGCGCTTATCGAGCAGGAAATGCATTACGTTCAACTGGTGGAAAAAATTTCGCAAACGCCCATCATGTCATGCCCTCCGGCTCAGGTTGCGCAAGCGCGTGCGCTGCTGGAAATGATCCTTGAAAATGAGAATGCGCTAAAGGCTCTGCTGAAAGTCCGGATGGACGAACTGCGTAATCTGATTGATCAAACCGGTAAACAGCAATCCATCACGTCTACCTATGGAAAGCTGTCCGGGAATATTCTTTATCCAGAAAGTTTGACCCGCGACACACAACTATGATTTCTTCATCCATACTCCAGAAGTCTGCCAACTGGCTTCTGGAGCAAGGATGATGAAAAACCCCACCCTGTTACAATGTTTTCACTGGTACTACCCTGCTGGCGGTGAATTGTGGCGAGAGGTCACGGCGTTAGCTCCCAATCTTAACGAAATCGGCATCAACATGATCTGGCTGCCGCCCGCCTGTAAAGGGGCATCCGGCGGGTATTCTGTCGGCTATGACACCTATGACCTGTTCGATCTTGGCGAGTTTGACCAGAAAGGCAGTATCGCCACGAAATATGGCGACAAAGCACAGCTGCTGGAAGCCATTGATGCCCTCAAGAGCAACGACATTGCCGTGCTGCTGGACGTGGTGGTCAACCACAAAATGGGCGCCGATGAAAAAGAGCCCGTGCGCGTTCAGCGCGTGAACGAGCAGGACCGCACGCAAATTGATGACGAGGTCATCGAGTGCGAAGCCTGGACCCGCTACACCTTCCCTGCCCGCGCCGGGCAGTATTCACAGTTTATCTGGGACTACAAATGCTTCAGCGGCGTCGACCACATTGAAAACCCCGATGAGGACGGCATCTTTAAAATCGTCAACGACTACACCGGCGAAGGCTGGAACGATCAGGTTGATGATGAGATGGGTAACTTCGATTATCTGATGGGCGAAAATATCGACTTTCGCAATCACGCCGTGACCGAGGAGATCAAATACTGGGCCCGCTGGGTCATGGAACAGACGGGCTGCGACGGTTTTCGTCTGGACGCCGTCAAGCATATTCCCGCCTGGTTCTACAAAGAATGGATTGAGCACGTCCAGGAAGTTGCCGACCAGCCGCTGTTTATCGTGGCGGAGTACTGGTCCCATGAGGTGGATAAACTTCAGGCCTATATTGACCAGGTCGAAGGCAAAACCATGCTGTTTGATGCCCCCCTGCAGATGAAATTCCACGAGGCGTCACGTCAGGGTCGGGATTATGACATGAGCCAAATCTTCACCGGTACCCTGGTAGAAGCCGATCCGTTTCATGCGGTCACCCTCGTCGCGAACCATGACACCCAGCCTTTGCAGGCGCTGGAAGCGCCGGTCGAAGCCTGGTTTAAGCCACTGGCTTACGCGCTGATCCTGCTGCGGGAAAATGGCGTGCCGAGCGTCTTTTATCCGGATCTCTTCGGCGCCAGCTATGACGACGCGGGAGGTGACGGTGAAACGTACCATATTGATATGCCGGTCATTGAGCAGCTTCACGAGCTGATCCTTGCGCGCCAGCGTTTTGCCCACGGCGTGCAAACGCTGTTTTTCGACCATCCAAACTGCATCGCCTTCAGCCGCAGCGGTACGGAAGACGATCCCGGCTGCGTGGTGGTGATGTCGAACGGGGACGACGGTGAAAAAGTGATTTGTCTTGGGGAAAACTACGGCAACAAAACGTGGCGGGATTTTCTCGGCAATCGCGAAGAAACCATCACCACGGCGGCGGATGGCGAAGGGACGTTTACATGCAAAGGCGGAAGCGTGAGCGTGTGGGTAATAGAGGAAGCGCTGTAGAACAGGAAACGTGCGGCCTGATGCCCTCACCCCGTCCCTCTCCCACAGGGAGAGGGCGTAAAAACCAAAAACGGCAACGAGGTTGCCGTTTTGCTTTTACACTTAGGGCAGTTTACTCTCCAGCGGATTCTTGCTCAGGTAATCGGCACACTCAACCGTTGGGCGATCGACCTTCTGCAGCTCCAGCCCGTCGTACTCAAGCGTCGAGCCATCGCGCTCCAGCGGATAGATATCCAGCTTACGCGTCACGTTGTAATAACTGTCTGAACGCAGCATGATTTTACCCGGCACGGCAATCACGCGCTGCCACTGACGGCAGTCCAGCGTATCGCCCTCCTCCGTCACCACCAGCGTGGCAATCGCCTTCGGACTGACCATGTTGCTCTGCGGCCCTTTCGACTGCCAGTATCCCGCCAGGTGCGCCGGGACAGGGTGCTTGATCACGTCTTTATAATTATCGACCTGAACGCACCCGGTCAGTGCCAGCAGCGCGCCAGCAATTGCTATTTTTTTCATCATCTTTCCTGCATTCGAAGAAAAAAATATTGTGGCATTAAAGCGCTGCGGCTGCCAGCGGAGATCGACAGGTCTTAAACCTGCATCCCCATCACATGAGCATACATTTTTTATAATCGACAAAGATCTTCCAGGAGCGCACCAAATAACAGTTGGTTATAGTCGTCGAAACGTCAGTCGACTAAGTTTATCTTAAGAAGAGTGCTGTTTTATGTGCCCTCTAGGCCCCATCATCCACCTCTTTTTCTTCCTGCCCAATAATTTCAGTCTGGCATTAGACCGGAGGTTTCTATGGGTGGACGTTTTGCATAAGCCCGACCCTGTGGAGATTATCTGGCATACATATCCGAGGAAGGCGATCGTGATATCGCGCATGACCCGAAACCGATAGGTTGATACCACGTCTGGCCGTCACCAAGTCCTGCTGTTGAGAGAACGCGATGAGCAGTTGCATTCGGAACCAGTCCTATAGTGTTACGCACCAGGATGGTGGGATAAATCGCCACTAATTAACGCGCGCTTCGGAACTGCGGTGACTAGCTGAATGTTTAAACCTCTTTTGGGCTTTGTTGAATAAATCGAACTTTTGCTGAGTTGAAGGATCAGATCACGTATCTTCCCGACAACGCAGACCGTTCCGTGGCAAAGCAAAAGTTCAAAATCACCAACTGGCCCACCTACAATAAAG
>NZ_CDRQYH010000083.1:0-15609 GCF_977039595.1 Enterobacter sp. | reverse complement strand
GGGACGGAAGTCGCTGTCGTTCTCAAAATCGGTGGAGCTGCATGACAAAGTCATCGGGCATTATCTGAACATAAAACACTATCAATAAGTTGGAGTCATTACCTAATGCTAAAAAGCAAGCTTAAGGATGTTGAGGCAGAAGCTTTTAAATATTTCTTTTTTGGTTAGTTAACAATAAAAACTTACTCTTTTAGAGACCTCCATGCTTCTGAAGGCATTTATTGCTTATATCCCTTTTATATAGGCAAGGAGGTCTCTTTTCGAATGATAATGAATAAATATATGAAAAACGTATGCTATAAATTCGATGAAAAAAGAGTTACATCTCTTGTAGAAAAAGGAAACGACTTTCACGACAACCAAAAATACGCCGAAGCTTTAGAGCAATACCAAAAAGCCTGGCAAGCTCTTCCTGAGCCAAAGTTTGAATCGGAATTTGCTAACTGGATCGCTGCGTGCATGTACAGCGCTTACTTTGATCTTGAGGATTACGATGAGGCGAAGAAATGGGGAGAGACGACTTTGCGCACACGTGGATCGGATATAGACACCGCACCATCAATCGACCTCGGCATGGTCTGTTACGAGTTGAATCAATTCGATGAAGCGTATAAATATTTCAACGATGCTTATAACTACGGCAAAGAGCGTGCGTTTCAGGATAGACCTAAAAAATACCTTGAGTTCTATCTGCGCAAGAAGGCGTAAAACCGGTAATTTATGGAAAAAAATCCACGCCAAAGCGTGGATTTTTTTCATTCAAAACCAATCAAACGTTAAACAGGAAGTTCATCACGTCGCCATCTTTAACGATATAATCTTTCCCTTCTGCACGCATCTTGCCTGCTTCTTTCGCGCCTTGCTCACCCTTGTAGGTGATAAAGTCTTCAAACGCGATAGTCTGCGCGCGAATAAAGCCTTTCTCGAAGTCGGTGTGGATCTTACCGGCTGCCTGAGGCGCAGTCGCACCCACAGGGATGGTCCAGGCACGCACTTCCTTCACGCCAGCGGTGAAGTAGGTCTGCAGGTTCAGCAGCTCATAGCCTGCGCGGATCACTCGGTTCAGGCCCGGTTCTTCCAGACCCAGCTCGGCCATGAACTCTTCACGGTCGGCGTCGTCCAGCTCGGCGATGTCGGATTCAACGGCAGCGCACACGGCAACAACCACAGAACCTTCCGCCGCGGCGATTTCACGCACTTTGTCGAGGTAAGGGTTGTTCTCGAAACCGTCTTCGTTAACGTTGGCGATGTACATGGTTGGCTTCAGGGTCAGGAAGCTCAGGTATTTGATCGCCGCCTTGTCTTCGTCAGTCAGGTTTTTCAGCGCGCGCAGCATGCCGGCGTTTTCCAGCTGTGGCAGACATTTTTCCAGCGCAGCCAGTTCCGCTTTCGCGTCCTTGTCGCCGCCTTTAGCTTTCTTCTGCACGCGGTGAATCGCGCGTTCGCAGGTGTCGAGGTCAGAGAGCGCCAGCTCGGTGTTGATAACGTCGATGTCGTCAGCCGGATCCACTTTGTTGTTAACGTGGATGATGTTGTCGTTCTCGAAGCAGCGCACAACGTGGCCGATCGCTTCGGTTTCACGAATGTTGGTCAGGAACTGGTTACCCAGGCCTTCACCTTTGGATGCGCCTTTTACCAGGCCCGCGATGTCCACGAATTCCATAGTGGTTGGCAGAATGCGCTGCGGCTTCACGATTTCCGCGAGCTGGTCCAGACGCGGGTCCGGCATTGGCACAACGCCGGTGTTAGGTTCGATGGTACAGAACGGGAAGTTCGCCGCTTCGATACCCGCTTTGGTAAGCGCGTTAAACAGGGTGGATTTGCCCACGTTTGGCAGACCGACGATACCGCATTTGAATCCCATTTCTAAATCACCTTAATATCTTGATAATCAATCCGTTAGTCATAACCGATTGATGAAAAGTAAATAACTACGCCTATTATACACGTAACCCGCATGACGCGCGGTAAAAAAGCCGTATCGGGCGGATTATTGCGCTTTAAAAGCGTGCAAGCGGTTTGTCGCTTTGGTTAAGCCGTCTTTCAGCCAGATTTCAGTGCAGCGCGCCGCTTCGTCTACCGCCTCGTCAATCAGTTTCTGTTCGGAAACCGGGGGCTTACCGAGCACGAAACCGACAACTTTGTTTTTATCGCCCGGATGGCCGATTCCCACGCGCAAACGGTGGAAATTCGGGTTATTGCCCAGCTTGCTGATGATGTCTTTAATACCGTTGTGGCCGCCGTGGCCGCCGCCCAGCTTGAATTTCGCCACGCCAGGGGGGAGATCCAGCTCATCGTGGGCGACCAGAATTTCATCCGGATTGATGCGATAAAACGTTGCCATCGCCGCCACGGCTTTACCGCTCAGGTTCATAAACGTGGTGGGTACCAACAGGCGAACGTCCGCGCCTGCAAGGTTGATACGTGAGGTATACCCGAAGAATTTAGGTTCTTCACGCAGGGGAGCACGTAACCGCTCGGCCAGCAGATCGACGTACCATGCCCCGGCATTATGGCGGGTAGCCGCATATTCTGCGCCCGGGTTGGCGAGGCCGACAATCAATTTAATCGTCACGATTCAATTCCTAATGGGTTCCAGATCTGGCGCGTAGTTTACTGTCTGGCGCGCCGCTTGACAAAATTCTGCGTTCGTCGCAGCGAAATACGAATAATTACTTGTTTGAACAATTAGAATTTCAAGCTGTTCAAAGTCTTATTTGTAAACTTTTGTTTGGGAGTTATCTGTAATTGTGATCATTCACGCAACTCATAAAAGGGGCGTTGTCTATACTTTACACACAAGGATTAGGGGCTTTTCCCCTGACAACCCAAAGTTCCGGAGGTGACACATGAAACGCAAAAACGCTTCGTTACTCGGTAACGTGCTGATGGGGTTGGGGCTGTTTGTGATGGTAGGCGGCGTGGGTTATTCCATTTTGAACCAGTTGCCGCAGCTTGATCTCCCGCAATACTTCGCCCATGGCGCGATACTGAGCATTTTCCTCGGTGCGGTATTGTGGCTCGCCGGGGCGCGCATGAGCGGACATGAGGAAGTGTGCGATAAATACTGGTGGGTGCGCCACTACGACAAACGCTGTCGTCGCGACCAGCATAAGCACAGCTAGTGCTGCGATAAAGAACACCGAAACGGCTCCCGAGGGAGTCGTTTTTTTTTGCATCAGGGGTTGACCCTCACGTAACGTAAGGCTCCAGAGTGGCGCCACTGGCAAAGAAAAAGGAGCAGTTATGTTGATTCAGGTGGGTGAGCTGGCGAAACGTGCCGGGATCACCGTGCGGACATTGCACCACTATGAGCAAACAGGGTTGTTGCTGCCTTCTGCCAGAAGCGCGGCAGGTTACCGGCTTTACAACCTGGCGGATGTCCAGCGTCTGCACATGATCCAGGCGCTGGCAAAAGCGGGGCTGGAACTTGCTGAAATCAGGGATTTCCTGGAGCAGGAGTCGCTGTCGTTAACTGAGTTACTCGATGCGCAAATCACGCTGCTGGATAAACAGCTGCGCAGCATACATACGCTGCGCGACCGGCTGGTGGAGCTGCGAGCCGGGCTTCTCGACGATGCGACGCCTGATCTGGAATCCTGGCTACAGACTCTGGAGTTAATGAATATGTACGATCGCTGGTTTAGCAAAGAAGAGTTACAGCAACTGCCGTTTGCGGTGCAGAAGGATGCGCTGGCGGCTATCTGGTCAGGGCTGGTTGCAGAGGCCAACACGCTGCTGGAGCAGCGCATACCCGCTACGGACGCGCGGGCGATGGATCTGGCGACGCGCTGGATGGAACGCCTGGAGCAGGACACGGCGGGCAAGCCGGAGTTTCTCACCCGGCTGAACGAGATGCACAGCGTTGAACCGCAGATGCAGGCGCAGACCGGCATCACGCCGGAGATGACCGATTACATCACGCGGACGTTTGCCGAGTCGAAGCTGATTATCTGGGAGAAATATCTTTCTGCCGAGGAGATGGCCTTTACCCGGAAGCACTATTTTGACCGCATGATGGAGTGGCCGCCGCTGGTGGCGAAACTGCATCAGGCGCAGCGGGAAAATACCGATCCTGCCTCGGAGGAGGCGCAAAAGCTAGCTGAAAACTGGCTGGCATTGTTCCAGTCTTACGCGGGCACCAGCCCGGAAACTCAGCAAAAGTTTCGCGCTGCCATGCAGCAGGAGCCGCACCTGATGAAAGGAACCTGGATGACGCCTGCCGTGCTTGCATGGCTCCAGCAGGCGATCGGAGTGATGATGCAGAGACGTTTCTCTGCATCAGATAACTCACATATCCGCTAGCGCGGCTTCACGGTTAGGATAGAAGGAGAGTCGGCCAGGGATAGGCTGGACACCCGCACGCGCCATGGTGCGCAGGGGCTGGAACTCCAGATTACTCACCCGCAGCTCGCAGCCTTCCGGCAGACGTGTCACAAAGCGCTGGAAGGCATCCAGGCCGCCGGCATCCAGCACCGGTACGGCATCCCATTTCAGCACCACAACCCGTTTGCCCGCGATGCGGGACTCAAGATCGCTGAACAGACCTTCCGCCGCGGCGAAGAACAGCGGGCCAATCACGCGCAGCACCAGCACATCGTCAGGCACCTCGACGTTAACCGGGGAAAGGCGCGTCATCTGCGCGATACGGCGCATAAACAGCAGGGAAGCCAGCACGATCCCGACGCTGATGGCGATAACCATATCGAACAGCACGGTCAGCGACATGCAGATCAGCATCACGATGATGTCGTCTTTCGGCGCGCGACGCAGCAGGTTCACGACCTTATGCGCCTCGCTCATGTTCCAGGCCACCATCAGCAGCAGGGCGGCCATGGCGGAAAGCGGTAGCCAGGAGAGCAGCGGGGCAAGGATCAGCAGGGCAAGGATCACCAGCACGGAGTGGATAACCGCCGAAACGGGTGACGTTGCACCCGCGCGCACGTTGGCCGCAGAGCGGGCGATGGCTGCCGTTGCGGTAATACCGCCAAAGAACGGCGCGACGAGGTTCCCCAATCCCTGACCGACCAGTTCGCTGTTAGCTTTGTGCTTGGTGCCGGTCATGCCGTCCAGAACGACGGCGCAGAGCAGGGATTCAATCGCTCCCAGCATCGCCATCGAGAACGCGGCGGGAAGCAGGGCGCGCAGGGAATCCCAGCTTAGGGTAAAGCTGGAGCCGGGCATGTCCCACGGCAGCACCAGCTGCGGTAGCAGTTGTGGAATACCACTACCCTGTGAGCCGTCTGCCAGAACATAGTGGAACTGCGAGCCGATAGTCGCGACATGACCACCGAACATATTGACGATGGCCATCACCGCGCAGCCCAGCAGCAGCGCGGGCAGGTGACCCGGCAGACGGATACCCAGACGAGGCCAGACGATCAGCGTGCCCAGCGTCACAATCCCAATGGCGGCGTCGCCCAGGTTCGCAGTTGGCAGCGCCATAAACAGCGCCCCCACTTTTTGCAGGTAGTGCTCCGGTACGTGGGGCATCTGTAGGCCGAGGAAATCCTTGATCTGCATGGTTCCGATGGTGATACCAATCCCAGAGGTGAACCCCAGCGTCACGGAAAGGGGAATGTACTCAATCAGGCGACCAAAGCGAGCCACGCCAAACAGAATCAAAAAGACGCCGGACATCAGGGTGGCGACCAGCAGGCCTGCCAGACCAAACTGTTGCGAAACGGGGTAGAGGATCACCACAAAGGCGGCAGTCGGGCCGGAGACGCTGAAGCGCGAGCCCCCCGTCAGGGCAATGACGATCCCGGCAACGGCCGAGGTGTACAGACCGTACTGCGGCGCAACGCCGCTGCCAATTGCCAGCGCCATCGCCAGCGGGATGGCGATAATGCCGACGGTGATCCCGGCAATCAGGTCACGGACAAAGCGTGACGAGGTGTACTTCTCTTTCCAGCAGGCGTCGATGAGGGCGCGAAAGGGCAGAACATGTGAGGAGGCTACGTTTTTCACAATTATCTATCATCCGTATGCGCATCATCTGTCATGTGAATGGCAGGTGAAGGAGGCATTAATCATACAAATAAAACCCGGAGACAAAAAAACCCGCCGCAGCGGGTTTTTCGGCCGTGTTCGATTAGTGTTCGAACATTGCAGAGATGGATTCTTCGTTGCTGATACGACGAATCGCTTCGGCCAGCATCCCGGACAGGGTCAGGGTACGCACGTTTGGCAGTGCCTTGATCTCGTCGCTCAGTGGGATGGTATCGCATACGACAACTTCGTCAATGACGGAGTTGCGCAGGTTGTTTACGGCATTACCGGAGAAGATCGGGTGAGTGGCGTACGCGAACACGCGCTTGGCACCACGCTCTTTCAGCGCTTCAGCCGCTTTACACAGCGTACCGCCGGTATCGATCATGTCGTCGACCAGCACGCAGTCGCGGCCAGCCACGTCACCGATGATGTGCATCACCTGAGAAACGTTAGCGCGCGGACGACGTTTGTCGATGATCGCCATGTCGGTATCATTCAGCAGCTTAGCGATAGCACGGGCACGTACCACGCCGCCGATGTCCGGAGAAACCACGATTGGGTTATCCAGGTTCAGCTGCAGCATGTCTTCCAGCAGGATTGGGCTGCCGAATACGTTATCAACCGGGACGTCGAAGAAGCCCTGGATCTGCTCAGCGTGCAGGTCAACGGTCAGTACGCGGTCAACGCCAACGCTGGACAGGAAGTCAGCGACAACTTTAGCGGTAATTGGCACACGCGCGGAACGGACGCGACGGTCCTGACGTGCATAGCCGAAGTAAGGGATTACAGCAGTGATACGGCCTGCGGAAGCGCGACGCAGAGCGTCGACCATAACAACCAGTTCCATCAGGTTGTCGTTCGTTGGAGCACAGGTGGACTGGATGATGAAAATATCACCACCGCGTACATTTTCGTTAATTTGTACGCTGACTTCGCCGTCGCTAAAGCGACCTACGGCGGCGTCGCCGAGGGAAGTGTACAGGCGGTTGGCAATACGTTGTGCTAGTTCCGGGGTGGCGTTACCAGCAAAAAGCTTCATATCAGGCACGAGAAGAACCTCAGGCATGCGTCCAGTGGTGGATAGCGTTCGCCGTAAACTGTGCGGGCCAGGCAAAGGCTATCCAGGCGGTGTATTAAAGAGCGCGATGCAACGTCTGGAACAGGGTGACGTTGTCACCGAAACTCAGTCTGCGCCAGAATGGCCTGCTGTAGGGGGGAGGTGTTCATCCCACGTGCTACAAAACCATGCAGCCAAACCGGCGCTTGCTCAAGCACCTGACGAGCGGCGGATTCTGTGTCAAATTCAGCAAAGACACAGGCTCCTGTACCAGTCAGGCGCGACGGCGCGTATTCTAACAGCCAGGAAAGCACCGCATCAACCTCGCGAAAACGTTTTCTTGCGATATCCTCGCAATCGTTGCTGAATTCACAATTTAATAACGTTTCTATTGACCGAACCGGGGTATTCCTTTTCAGGTCAGGATCTTTAAAGATGACCGGGGTCGGAATGCTTACGCCAGGATGGGCAACCAGGTACCATTTTTCCGGCGGTTCTACAGGGGAGAGGATTTCCCCCACGCCCTCGGCAAAGGCCGCATGACCGCGCACAAATACCGGGACATCAGCCCCCAGCGTCAAGCCCAGTGCTGCCAGTTCATCCTTCGACAGCCCGCAGCCCCAGAGATGGTTCAGCGCAACCAGCACGGTTGCAGCGTTGGATGAGCCACCGCCCAGACCACCGCCCATCGGCAGCCGCTTCTCAATACGGATTTCCGCGCCGCTTCCCGCGGGTAGACGGCCCGATTCCGCTGCGGCTTTCATCAGCAGACGCGCGGCGCGCACGATCAGGTTCTCCTCATGCGCCACGCCCTCGACCGGGGTCAGGAGGCAAATCTGCCCGTCCTGGCGCTGTTCAATGGAGATCGTGTCGCCATAGTCAATAAACTGAAACAGCGTCTGCAGCGTGTGATAGCCGTCAGCGCGCTGGCCGGTAATGTATAAAAACAGGTTTAGCTTCGCCGGAGAGGGCCAGTGGGTCATCATTTAACGATCCAGTTGTCCATTTTCAGCTTGATGCGCTGGCTTCCCTGAGTCAGTTCCATATTCGATGGCAGCGACGGTTTACTCTTACTGTCATAGGCGCTGTACACCACTTTCCAGGTTTTGCCGTTCTGGGGGTAGTTCACCTGGCTCAGACGGTACTGGTCGTCCAGGGTGTAGTCGGTGGCGTCACCCGGCAGGCCCAGGATCCACTGGCGCAGACTGTTGAGCGGGATAGGCATCCCGGTCAGCTTGCCAATCATCTCTTCGGCATCGGTCGCGGTATAGTGCTGGCCTTTGTTATCGGTGATCTGCGCTTCGCCCGGTTTCGCGATAAGCTCCAGCTCGGTGCTGCCCAGCGGGTTCAGCAGCAGCAGGCGGTAGTTGTCCTGCCCCGTCTGCTGCCAGAAGAAGCGGGCATAAACCTTTTGCTCGTCAGAGAGATAAGCGAAAGCGCCGCGGGTCTGGTACTGGTTCAAATTACGGACGTCCTGCTGGTGCTGACGCCACTGCGGTGAATCAGGGCTTTTGCCCGGGCCTTTTGGTTGGGTGACGGTACAGGCGTTCAGAACCAGTGCTGCCAGCGGCAGCAGGCGAATCAGTCGGGTCATAATGAGGACAAATCCTTGAGATACGTTGCAGTTATGACTGTTAATGCTAGCGTCGAAGGGGGCTACCGTCTACGTTCAAATTATCTCAAAGCGCTGTGTAACCTATTACTCCGAAAGGGGGCTGTCTCTTTTATTGATCTCGCGCATCCTGTATGATGCGTTCTGCTAACCTTATTAACGCTGGTACTACTCCCGCTCAACATGACCCTATTAGCACTCGGTATCAACCACAAAACAGCCCCGGTTTCGCTGCGAGAACGCGTAACGTTTTCGCCGGATACGCTTGACCTGGCGCTGGACAGCCTGCTTGCACAGCCGATGGTGCAGGGTGGCGTGGTGCTCTCGACGTGCAACCGTACCGAGCTCTATTTAAGCGTGGAAGAGCAGGACAACCTGCACGAAGCGCTGATCCGCTGGCTATGCGACTACCACAATCTCAACGAAGACGAGCTGCGCAACAGCCTGTACTGGCATCAGGATAACGATGCCGTCAGCCATCTGATGCGCGTGGCCAGCGGTCTGGATTCGCTGGTGCTGGGCGAGCCGCAAATTCTCGGTCAGGTGAAAAAAGCGTTTGCCGACTCACAAAAAGGGCATCTGAAGGCCAGCGAGCTGGAGCGCATGTTCCAGAAGTCGTTCTCCGTGGCGAAGCGTGTGCGAACCGAAACCGACATTGGTGCCAGTGCGGTTTCTGTTGCTTTCGCGGCCTGCACCCTTGCGCGCCAAATCTTTGAATCCCTTTCTACCGTCACCGTGATGCTGGTGGGCGCGGGCGAAACCATCGAACTTGTGGCGCGCCATCTGCGCGAGCATAAAGTGAAAAAGATGATCATCGCTAACCGCACCCGCGAACGCGCGCAGGTGCTGGCGGATGAAGTGGGGGCAGAGGTGGTTGCCCTGAGCGACATCGATGAACGCCTTAAAGAGGCGGACATTATCATCAGCTCTACCGCCAGCCCGCTGCCGATTATCGGAAAAGGGATGGTGGAGCGTGCGCTGAAGTCCCGTCGTAATCAGCCGATGCTGCTGGTGGATATCGCCGTCCCGCGCGATGTAGAGCCGGAAGTGGGCAAGCTGCCTAACGCCTACCTTTACAGCGTGGATGACCTGCAAAGCATCATTTCGCACAACCTCGCGCAGCGTAAAGCGGCGGCGGTTCAGGCGGAAACCATCGTTGAGCAGGAAACCAGTGAGTTTATGGCCTGGCTGCGCGCGCAAAGCGTCAGCGAGACCATCCGCGAGTATCGCGGACAGGCGGAGCAGGTGCGTGATGACCTGACTGCCAAAGCGTTAGCGGCCCTTGAACAGGGCGGTGACGCGCACGCAATTATGCAGGATCTGGCGTGGAAACTGACCAACCGCCTTATCCATGCACCAACCAAATCTCTTCAGCAGGCCGCCCGTGACGGGGATGATGAACGCCTGACTATTCTGCGCAACAGCCTCGGGCTGGAATAGCGCCCTATACCCATTTTCTAAGACAAGGTGCACTTACGCCTATGAAGCCTTCTATCGTCGCTAAACTGGAAGCTCTGCACGAGCGCCATGAAGAAGTACAGGCGCTGCTCGGGGATGCCGGGACCATTGCGGACCAGGAACGTTTTCGCGCCCTTTCACGTGAATACGCGCAGTTAAGTGATGTTTCTAAATGCTTTACCGACTGGCGACAGGTTCAGGAAGATATCGAAACCGCGCAGATGATGCTCGACGATCCTGAAATGCGCGAGATGGCGCAGGAAGAGCTGCAGGATGCGAAAGCGCGTTCTGAAGAGATGGAGCAGCAGCTTCAGGTACTTCTCCTGCCGAAAGATCCGGACGATGAGCGTAACGCCTTTGTGGAAGTTCGCGCCGGTACCGGCGGTGACGAAGCGGCGCTGTTTGCCGGGGATCTGTTCCGCATGTACAGCCGCTACGCCGAGTCGCGTCGCTGGCGCGTGGAGATCATGAGCGCCAACGAAGGCGAACACGGTGGCTATAAAGAGGTTATCGCCAAGATCAGCGGCGACGGCGTGTATGGACGTCTCAAGTTTGAATCCGGCGGTCACCGCGTGCAGCGCGTACCGGCCACCGAATCTCAGGGCCGCATTCACACCTCCGCCTGTACGGTGGCGGTGATGCCGGAGCTGCCGGAAGCGGAACTGCCGGACATCAATCCGGCGGACCTGCGTATTGATACTTTCCGCTCCTCTGGCGCGGGCGGTCAGCACGTTAACACCACTGATTCCGCCATTCGTATTACCCACCTGCCAACCGGTATAGTTGTCGAATGTCAGGACGAGCGTTCCCAGCATAAAAACAAAGCCAAAGCGTTGTCGGTGCTGGGCGCGCGTATCCACGCGGCCGAAATGGCGAAACGCCAGCAGGCGGAAGCATCCACGCGTCGTAACCTGCTGGGCAGCGGCGATCGCAGCGACCGAAACCGCACCTACAACTTCCCGCAGGGGCGCGTAACCGACCACCGCATCAACCTGACGCTGTACCGTCTGGACGAGGTGATGGAAGGCAAGCTGGACATGCTGATTGAGCCTATCGTGCAGGAATACCAGGCCGACCAGCTGGCGGCACTGTCCGAGCAGGAATAATGGATTTTCAGCGCTGGTTATGTGAGGCTGCCGGTGAGCTTTCCGAAAGTGAAAGCCCTAAACGCGATGCCGAAATTTTGCTTGAGCATGTGACGGGTAAAGCCCGCACGTACCTGCTGGCCTTCGGCGAAACTGAACTGACCGCGGAACAGGAAGCACAGCTCGCCGCGCTGCTTGCCCGCCGTAAAACCGGCGAGCCGGTGGCGCACCTTGTCGGCGAGCGCGAGTTCTGGTCGTTACCGCTGTACGTTTCGGCGGCAACGCTGATCCCGCGTCCGGACACCGAGTGTCTGGTTGAGCAGGCGCTGGCGCGTTTACCTGCGGAGGCCTGCAGCATTCTCGATCTCGGTACAGGCACCGGGGCCATCGCGCTGGCGCTCGCCAGCGAGCGGCCGGACTGCACCGTTACGGCGGTGGACGTGATGCCTGATGCGGTCACGCTGGCGCAGCGTAACGTGGAACGAATCGGGCTCAGTAACGTGACGGTGCTGCAAAGCAGCTGGTTTGCCGCGCTTGAGAATCGTTCATTTGCGATGATTGTCAGCAATCCTCCCTACATCGACGAACATGATCCGCACCTTGCGCAGGGAGATGTTCGCTTTGAACCGCTCACGGCGCTGGTTGCTGCCAACGCGGGATTAGCCGATCTTGATCACATTGTGACAACGTCACGACAACATTTACTTTCCGGTGGCTGGCTGCTGGTGGAGCATGGCTGGACGCAGGGGGAAGCCGTGCGAGCGCTGTTTATGCAAGCAGGCTACGCCGCTGTCGAAACCTGCCGCGACTACGGCGGCAACGAGCGCCTGACGCTGGGGCAGTGGTTATGAGCCTTTTTACCGTACTTATTACCGTCCACTTGATTTCCGTTGCGCTGACCATCACCTTTTTCATCGTCCGTTACTGGTGGCGCTACAGCAACCATCCGCTGATGGATGCCCGCTGGGTGCGTATCGCGCCACACTGTATTGACACGGTGTTGCTCCTTTCCGGTGCCGGGCTTATGTGGAAGACCGGCTATCTGCCATTTACTGATAAAGGCGCATGGCTGACTGAAAAGCTGTTTGGCGTTATCATCTACATCGTTTTGGGTTTTATCGCGCTTGGGCGTCGTCGTCCGCGCAGCCAGCAGGTCGGGTTTATCGCCTTTCTGCTGGGTCTGGTGGTGCTGTACATCATCATTAAACTCGCCACCACAAGAATACCGTTACTGGGGTAAGTCATGAGGTCCTTAGCCGATTTCGAATTTAATAAAGTGCCGCTTTGCGATGGCATGATCCTGATTTCAGAGATGATTCGCGACGATTTTACGTCGCAGTTTGTCTACGATGAGCTGGAGAATCTGGTCAGCCTGGCGCGTGAAGAGATTAATCAGGCGCGACCGCAAGACTGGCAATTAGAGAAGCTGCTGGAGCTTTTCTACGGCGAATGGGGTTTCTGCGACACGCGGGGCGTGTATCGCCTGTCTGACGCATTATGGCTGGACCAGGTCTTAAAAAATCGTCAGGGCAGCGCCGTGGCGCTGGGTTCTATTTTGCTGTGGGTAGCGCACCGTCTGGATATTCCGCTGGTCCCGGTCATTTTCCCGACGCAGATGATCCTGCGTGCTGAGTGGCTGGACGGCGAAATGTGGCTCATTAATCCTTTCAACGGCGACACGCTGGATGAACATACGCTGGACGTATGGCTGAAAGGCAATATTAGCCCGGTGGCTGAACTCTTCAACGAAGATCTCGACGAGGCGGATAACGCAGAGGTCATTCGTAAGCTGCTGGACACGCTAAAGTCCGCGTTAATGGAAGAGCGTCAGATGGAGCTGGCGTTGCGCGCCAGTGAAGTACTGCTGCAGTTCAACCCGGAAGACCCGTACGAAATCCGCGACCGAGGGCTGATTTATGCCCAGCTCGACTGCGAGCACGTGGCGCTGAACGATCTGAGCTATTTCGTCGAGCAGTGCCCGGAAGACCCCATTAGCGAAATGATTCGTGCGCAGATCAACGCGATCTCGCACAAACAAATTACACTGCATTAATCTTAATTCCGATTCACACCTGAATAAGGCGATCCTATGAAACAAAAAGTGGTTAGCATTGGTGATATCAAGGTAGCAAACGACCTGCCGTTCGTACTGTTTGGCGGCATGAACGTGCTGGAATCCCGCGATCTCGCCATGCGTATCTGCGAACACTACGTTACCGTGACCCAGAAGCTGGGCATCCCGTACGTGTTTAAAGCCTCTTTTGACAAAGCCAACCGCTCCTCCATCAACTCTTACCGTGGCCCGGGCCTGGAAGAGGGTATGAAAATTTTCCAGGAGCTGAAGCAGACCTTTGGCGTGAAAGTGATCACCGACGTGCATGAAGCCTCCCAGGCGCAGCCGGTGGCAGACGTGGTGGACGTGATTCAGCTCCCGGCATTCCTGGCTCGCCAGACCGACCTGGTGGCCGCGATGGCGAAAACCGGTGCCGTGATCAACGTGAAAAAACCACAGTTCGTCAGCCCGGGCCAGATGGGTAACATCGTCGATAAGTTTATCGAAGGTGGTAACGATCAGGTCATCCTGTGCGACCGTGGTGCAAACTTCGGTTACGACAACCTGGTCGTGGATATGCTGGGCTTCAGCGTAATGAAGAACGTCTCTAACCAGTCTCCGGTGATTTTCGACGTGACCCATGCCCTGCAGTGCCGCGACCCGTTTGGCGCCGCGTCCGGCGGCCGCCGTGCTCAGGTGACCGAACTGGCGCGCGCCGGTATGGCAACCGGTCTGGCTGGCCTGTTCATTGAAGCGCACCCGGATCCGGATAACGCAAAATGCGACGGTCCATCCGCGCTGCCGCTGGATAAGCTTGAGCCGTTCCTGAAACAGATCAAAGCGATTGACGATCTGGTGAAGAGCTTCGACGAGCTGGATACCAGCAAATAATAAAAAAACCCGCTTCGGCGGGTTTTTTTATGCCTCCCTCTCCCTGGCGGAGAGGGTTAGGGTGGGGGCATCAGCCTGCACCGGCCCACTCTTACGCAAATATCGTCATCAGATACGCAACAAACAACGCCATATGCGCCGCTCCGTTCAGCACGTTGGTGCGCCCGGTGGAGAACGAAATCTGGCACAGCAGCAATGATGCTACCATCACGATCATCTCCGGCGCACCCAGCGCAAACTGCAGCTCGTTACCGGTCATAAAGGCAATCAGCGTCACCACCGGTACGGTAAGTGAGATCGTCGCCAGCACGGAGCCGAAGAACAGGTTCATTGCGCGCTGCACCTGATTATTCAACACCGCTTTCAGCGCGCCCAGCCCTTCAGGGGAAAGGATCAGCAGCGCCACCAGGAAGCCGGTAAACGCCACCGGCGCGTTCAGCTCGGTTAACAGCGTCTCCAGCGGGTTAGCGTTCATCTTGGTAACGGCAATCACCGCAATCAGATGCACGATCAGCCAAACCGTATGCCACGCGCTGCTGTGGGCCGACGGCTTACCGTGGTGAGGATCATCGTCGTCGCTGTCGTCTTCATGCTCATACACAAACAGGCTCTGGTGCGTTTTGGTCTGAATCAACAGGAACACGCCGTACATGGCGGCGGAAATCAGCGCGACCAGCAGCGCCTGACCGGTGGAGAAGTTTGCACCCGGCAGCGCCATCGGGAAGACCAGCACGATAATGGCAAGCGGGAAGAGGGCAATCAGATACTGTTTGATGCCAAACAGGTTCATATACTGGGTCGCGAATTTACGCCCACCCAGCAGCAGAGAGAAGCCTACCAGACCGCCCGTCACAATCATAATGATCGAGTAAAGCGTGTCGCGCATCAGCGTCGGCGCGGCATCGCCGGTCGCCATGAGCGCGGAAATCAGGCTAACTTCGAGAATAACAACGGAGAGGCTGAGAATTAAAGAACCGTACGGCTCGCCCAGACGGTGGGCCAGGACGTCCGCATGGCGAACGACGCTAAATGCGCTGGTTAAGATGCCGACCAGGGCAAGAATATTGATACCAACCACCACTGGCAGTGACTGACTGCTTCCCCAGAAGAGCAGCACAGCCAGTGCCAGAACCGGGAAAATGAGTGACGTCTCCTTGTGGCGGGTCTTTACCGCCTCGTGTGTTGCTGTCATGTGCTTCTCCATCAATGCAGGTGCTTGTAATTATAGATAGATTTTTAAGGGCATTAAACTAACAGATCTCTGTTAAATACCCTTTATTTTTTACTTAATTTTACCCTTTTTCATAAATTTAACGCCTGACTCCTGTAATTGACAGCTTTCACATAATAGGTGATGCTGCCAACTTACTGATTTAGTGTATGATGGTGTTTTTGAGGTGCTCCAGTGGCTTCTGTTTCTATCAGCTGTCCCTCCTGTTCAGCTACTGACGGGGTGGTG
>NZ_CDRQYH010000082.1:0-15885 GCF_977039595.1 Enterobacter sp. | reverse complement strand
CCTGGGCATTGTCTTTAAACAGCTTGCGGACATGAAGGAAGAGGAGCGGCAGGCCATTGCCGATCGTGCAGGGTATGTTCGCCTGCATCTCAACGACCTCTGACCTATTTCATCGCCGTACAGGTTGCGGTGGTTCAGTAAGACGCTATTATTTTTGACTTTGTTGCGTATTCCCTGACAGGACATCCAGACGCTATGCCCGTGAATTTTGACCTTAACGATCTTTATGCTTTCAGAGCGTTAGTGGAATACGGTAACTTCCGTGTCGCTGCTGAATCTATCTGCTTATCCCAGTCGGCCCTGAGCCGCAGGATTGAAAAGCTGGAAGCCGCGCTGGGAAACCGGCTGTTCGATCGTACCACCCGCCGCGTGGCCTTAACGTTATACGGGCAAAACTTTGCCGAGCGCTCCGCGCAGCTGCTCGACAACGTTGAGTCAATGCTGGCGGATGTCGATAAAGCCAGCGAAGAGCGGACGGGGCTGATCACGGTTGCCACGGTACCTTCCGCCGCCTGTTACTTTATGCCTGATGTGATCCGTCGCTTTCAGTCTCGCTATCCGCGCGTGCGCATTAAGCTCATCGACAGCAGCGCGGGGAATGTGATTGACGCCGTGGCCCGAAGCCAGGCGGATTTTGGTATCTGCTTCGCAGGAAACCTGCCGTCTGAAATCGAATTTTTCCCGCTGGTGGAGGATGTCTACGTCGCGGCGTGCAGAAAGGATCATCCGCTGGCGCAGAAGAGTCACCTGACGTGGCAGGCATTTTATCAGCAGGATTATATCTCTCTCGATAAAACGTCAGGTAACCGCAATCTGCTCGATCGGATGCTGGGGGATATCGTTCCCGAGCGGCCCAGCGTCTGCGAAACACGTCACGTTACCACGATGCTCGGTATGGTTGAGGCGGGGATCGGCATCGCTGCCGTTCCCGCCATGTCGATGCCGACCTCAGAGCACACGCTGCTGACGCATCTGCCGCTGGTGGCGCCGGAGGTCAAACGCACCGTAGGGCTTATCCGGCGCCGGGGGCGCATCCAGTCTTATATCGCGGCTGAACTGGAAAAGCAGATCACCGAGCAGTATCGCCGGACGTAACGGGGATCATCCCCGTCTTCTCGATGACGGCGCGTGAGGGCGGTGAGGCGAGATAGGTCAGCAGCGCTTTCCCCTCGTCAGGATGTTCAGCGTGACGGGTGACCGCACCCGCGAAGCGCGTGATGTACTGCAGATTATCCGGGATTTTACCGATAAAGGTGACGCCCTGAACGGGCAGCAGCTCGCTAACCTGCTGGAAGCCCACGGCGTATTTTCCTTTCGCCACTTCAGAGGCGACCGGGATACGCTCGACCATTGTCGCTTTACCCGCCACTTCTTTTTCAATCCCCAGCTTTTTGAACAACGTCTGGCTGACGTACCTGCCGCTGGCGCTGTCAGAGTAGGCGATGGAGCTGGCCTGCAGCAGCGTTTCACGCAGTTTCGCATCGCTGCTGATATCAGGGACATCCGCACCTTTTTTCACCACCATGCCAACGGGAGAGTCCGCGAGTTCAGTTCGCGAACCCGGCTGGGTCTGGCTGGCTTTTTCGAGTTTCTCCAGCGCATCGCCCACCATAATCACCACGTCGGCCTTCTCGCCGCGCGCCAGACGGTTTGGGATCGCCTGCGGCGTAGCGCCCATTGAGGGGCCGGGGATGATCACGATTTTATCCCCGGTCTGGCGTTCATATTCCGGAGCCAGTTTTTCAAGGGCGGCTTTGAAGCCGCCTGAGATCATGACCTTTACGTCCTGGGCAAAGGCATTGACGCTCAGGAACATCAGCACCAGCGCGCTGGCGGTATAGCGATAAGTGCGTTTCATACTGCCCCCTGTGACTTGACGGTGTTTTGCAGCGATACCGCACGGCGGCGGTAGAGGTAGAGCGTGGCCAGCAGGGCACACACCGCAGCGAAGCTCATCCAGTAGCCCGGCGAGGCTTTGTCACCGGTGTATTCAATCAGCGCGGTGGACATTACCGGGGTAAAGCCGCCAAAGACCGCCGTTGCCAGGCTGTAAGCCAGCGAGAAGCCCGCCACGCGCACTTCGGCAGGCATGATCTCCGTGAGGGCCGGGATCATCGCGCCGTTATACAGGCCGTAGAGGAAGGAGAGCCACAGCAGCACGCTCAGCATCATGGAGAAGCTGGGCGCGTTCGCCAGCAGCGTCAGGGCCGGGTAGCTGGTCGCCAGCGCCAGCAGGGTCATGGCAATCAGCACCGGCTTGCGGCCAAAACGGTCCGACAGGGCACCGCCCACCGGCAGCCAGATGAAGTTAGAGATCGCCACCAGCAGCGTGACCAGCAGGCTGTCTGACGCGCTGAGCATCAGCACTTTTTTACCAAAGGTGGGAGCGTAGACGGTGATCAGGTAGAACGCGGTGGTGGTCATCGCTACCATCAGCATGCCCGCGACCACCACCTGCCAGTTGCCAAGCAGCGTTTTAAAGACCTGACGCATCTCCAGATGCTGGCGGCGCGCGCTGAACTCTTCCGTCTCTTCCAGCTTGCGGCGCAGGAAGAAGATAAACGGCACGATTAAACAGCCGAACAGGAACGGGATGCGCCAGCCCCATTCGCGAATGGCGCTCTCCGCCATCAGGGCATTCAGCGCAAAGCCCATCGCCGCGGCGACCATAATGGCGACCTGCTGGCTGCCGGACTGCCAGCTGGTGTAAAACCCTTTGCGGCCCGGCGTGGCGATTTCAGCCAGATAGACCGAGACGCCCCCAAGCTCCGCACCGGCGGAAAAGCCCTGCAGCAGACGGCCCGTCAGCACCAGCAGCGGCGCCCACAGGCCGATGCTTTGATAAGAGGGGATAAGCACGATCAGAAACGTCCCCGCCGCCATGATGGAGAGCGTGACGATCAGTCCCTTTCTGCGCCCCACCTTGTCGATATAGGCGCCAAGCACGATGGCCCCGATGGGACGCATCAAAAAGCCCGCGCCGAAGACGGCGAAGGTCATCATCAGCGACGCAAATTCACTGCTCGCCGGGAAGAACGTGTGGGCGATATATGTGGCATAGAAGCCGAACAGAAAGAAATCGAACTGCTCAAGAAAGTTGCCGGACGTCACGCGAAGTATGGCGCCCGCTTTCGAGCGTACGGTTGCAGGTGAGGTTGAGGAAAACATGGTTATCTCCAGTTTTATTGTTGACGTTTTACGCGTCTGTTTCTGAAAACTGGATCAGGATGAGGAATTAGATAAGCGCAAATGCCGCATCGACTGATGCATTTCTTGCATGAATATAATCCGACGAATAAATACAATTAATGGCAACAATAACTTAACAAACGGTTGGCTTTTTATTCACCAATATTCTGTAAGTCTCTGATATTGCGATTTTGTGATGTGGCGCAGAGGCGCGTTTCAGAATGAGCCGGGTAACCGCTTCATTACCCGGCGGATGCAATTTAGCGCAGCGCCCTGGCAATCGCGCTAAACATCAGAGAGGCTTCCAGCGGCTGGGCACTGAAGGACGGTTCCGCCTGCGGCCAGGTAGACCACTGGACGATGACCAGATTTTCCTTTGGGTTCACCACGATCATCTGCCCGAAAATGCCCAGCGCCCAGAGCGAACGTTTCAGCGAATCCTGTGCCGTCGGCTCTACGCCCGTGGCGTTGGCGGGCACTTCATTGTTCCACCACTGATAGCCGTACAGCCCCTCGGGATGGGCGTCTGACACCGAGCCTTTGGCCTTCGTCCAGTCTGACGACTGCCTGATCCAGTTTTCCGGCAGTATGGTCTTACCGTTCGGTAACGTACCGTTGTTCAGGATAAATTGCCCAAAGCGTCCCCAGTCCTCCAGCGTGGCGTTAAAGCCGTGCGCGCCGACGTCGTGCTGGCCTTTGCTGTAGGCATGCCACACGCCGTCGCTCGCCATGCCGTAAGGCTGCCAGATGCTTTTCTCCAGATAGGCTGCGAGCGTCATGCCGGTGGCCCGCTCCAGCACGTCACCCAGCAGCCAGGCACCGCCCGAAGAGTAAGACCAGTTCTCTCCGGCCGGATGCGCTCTGCGCAGCCCCTTCACCAGCTTGCGCACGCAGTCATAGGTACCCGGCTTCGCCTCGCACTCGGTGAGCTGCGCAAAGTCGGAGTGGGGGTTGGTGTAATCCTCGTTCCAGGCCACGCCGGACGTATGGGTGATCAGCTGTCTGAGCGTCACGCCGTCCCACGCGGTGCCTTTCAGATCGGGTTCATACCGCGTGATCCGATCGTCAAGCGAGTGGATCTTTCCCTCTTTGAGGGCTACGCCCACCAGCGCCGATACCACCGATTTCCCAACCGAGCGCGAGGTCCAGAGCGTCGAGTCGGTATTGCCCTCTCCAAGATACTTCCAGGCGATTTTGCCGTCCTTCAGCACCAGCATGCCGCTGACGTTCTGCCGCTGGAGGTAGTCCTTAAGGCCGTAGCGCCTGCCGTTAACCTGATAGTGTGCGTCCGTGAGCGGCTTGTCCGACATTTCCAGCGGCACGGCGCTACCGTGGCGGAAAACATCCCCGGGGTAGTTGCGGTAGTCATTGCGAAAGCCCACCACGCGTTCGGCCTGACTCCAGGTGAGCATCTTATGGGTGTTAGGCAGCGTGGTGTCGAAGGGGGCAGGGCAAGCGCTGAGGTCGGTGCCTATACAGGCGGCCACTGCCGCAGGGGAGATCAGGGTGCTGAAGATAAGGCCCGCCAGCAGGGCATGGTTTACTTTTCTGTTTTTCATATCCGTCTCTTACAGGTTAGGAACGGCTTCAGTTTAAAAACCCCGGGGCTATAATAAAAAACGCGTAGCGGGGGAAAATCCCCCTAAAAAACAGAGGGAGCGTAGCGTGGCGGGACTGATTTACTCTTTTGCACAGCTCGAGGCATTTACCGCCGTGGCCGAGAACGGGAGCCTGAGTAAAGCCGCGGTGGCGCTGAAGAAGGACCGAACGACGCTTCGCGATCTGGTTGATTTTCTTGAGGATGGGTTAGGCTACGCGCTGTTTATTCGCGACGGCCGCACCCTGCGGCTCACGCCCGAAGGGGAACAGCTTCAGCGCCAGGCGCACCTCCTGATGCGGCAGGTAAAAGCCTTTGAGGCGTTTGCCAGAGAGGTGCCGCACGGTGCCACGCAGGACCTGACGCTGGTCTACGATCCTTTTACGCCCAGAGCCTTTCTGCATGGGGTGATTGCTGAAATGGCGGTGCGAAAAATCCGCCTGAGCCTTATCTGCGCCTCGCGGGATGAATCGGAACGGCTGCTGGCGAATAACGACGCGGATCTGGCCATCTGCCAGGCACGCAACCGCAGCGTGGGCAACGATATGGAGTGGCGTGCCCTGGGTGCCATCGAGATGGATTTTTATGCCGCCAGCGGGCTGTTTGCGGACAGTGCTTCCCCTCTGTCGCTGCTCGATCTCTCCCTGGTACCTCAGGTCGTAATGCACCCCGCCTCGGACGAGCCGGTGGCGCGCCGCCTGCAGATTTCCGGGCATACCCTCTTTACCAATGAGCCGGAGATGCTGCGCGGTCTGCTGGAGCGCGGCTGCGGCTGGGGATTCTTACCGACGCATTTTCACGCCGGTCAGTGGCAAAACGTAAAAAGGCTGCACACCGAAGTGGGCAGCCAGGGAATTGGTCAGACGATGGTCACCATCTGGAAGCCGGGGAGCGACAAGCGCAGCACAATCGCTGAAACGCTGTCGCTCTTGCCGGACGTATGGAAGCAATCAGCGCTGTGAACAGCCTTTACACTGCTGGTTCTGGATCTGCTGGAAGAAATCGTTGCCTTTGTCATCCACCAGGATAAACGCCGGGAAGTTCTCGACTTCGATCTTCCAGATAGCTTCCATGCCCAGCTCCGGATACGCGACGCACTCCAGGCTCTTAATGCTGTTTTGCGCCAGCACCGCCGCCGGGCCGCCAATGCTGCCCAGGTAGAAGCCGCCGTGCTTATGGCAGGCGTCGGTTACCTGCTGGCTGCGGTTGCCTTTTGCCAGCATGATCATGCTCGCGCCGTGGGACTGCAGCAGGTCCACATATGAATCCATGCGTCCCGCCGTGGTTGGGCCAAGTGAGCCAGACGCGTAGCCTTCCGGCGTTTTGGCCGGGCCCGCGTAGTAGATCGGGTGATCTTTGACGTACTGCGGCAGTTCTTCACCGTTGTCGATCAGCTCTTTCAGCTTCGCGTGGGCGATGTCGCGCGCCACGATGATGGTCCCGTTCAGCGACAGGCGGGTAGAGACCGGGTGCGCAGAAAGCTGCGCCAGGATCTCATTCATCGGCTTGTTCAGGTTGATGCTGACCACGTCGCCTTCGCCCTGCTGGCGCAGCGATTCAGGAATATACTGGCCCGGGTTGTGCTCCAGCTTCTCAATCCAGATCCCGTCGCGGTTGATTTTCGCTTTGATGTTGCGGTCCGCGGAGCAGGAGACGCCCATGCCAATCGGGCAGGACGCGCCGTGGCGCGGCAGGCGGATCACGCGGATGTCGTGGGCGAAGTATTTACCGCCAAACTGCGCGCCCAGGCCGAGGTTCTGTGCTTCCTGAAGCAGCTCCTGTTCGAGCTGAACGTCGCGGAAAGCCTGGCCGTGTTCGTTACCTTCCGTCGGCAGGGCGTCGTAGTAGCGCGTGGAGGCCAGCTTCACGGTTTTCAGCGTGCTTTCCGCCGACGTGCCGCCAATCACGAATGCGATATGGTACGGCGGGCAGGCAGCGGTACCGAGAGTGCGCATCTTCTCAACCAGGTAATTTTTCAGCTTAGCCGGGGTGATCAGCGCTTTGGTTTCCTGGTAGAGATAGGTTTTGTTGGCAGAACCGCCGCCTTTTGCCATGCACAGGAATTTGTATTCGTCGCCGTCCACGCTGTAGAGGTCAATCTGCGCGGGCAGGTTGGTGCCGGTATTCACCTCTTTATACATGTCCAGCGCAGCGTTCTGGGAGTAGCGCAGGTTGTCTTCAATGTAGGTGTTGTAAACCCCCTGGCTCAGCGCCGCTTCGTCACCGCCGCCGGTCCAGACGCGCTGGCCTTTTTTACCCATGATGATCGCGGTGCCGGTATCCTGGCAGGTCGGCAGCACGCCTTTGGCCGCGATTTCAGAGTTACGCAGGAACTGCAGGGCAACGTATTTGTCGTTCTGGCTGGCTTCCGGGTCGTTGAGAATGGCGGCAACCTGCTTCTGATGGGAAGGACGCAGCATAAATGCGGCGTCGTGGAAGGCCTGTTGCGCCAGCAGGGTCAGGGCTTCCGGCTCCACTTTCAGGATTTCCTGGCCTTCGAACTCGGCAACGGAGACGTGCTCTTTGGTCAGCAGGTAGTATTCGGTGTCGTCATGCGAAAGAGGGAAGGGGTTCTGGTAGATAAACGGTTTGTTTGACATAGCGTATTGCTCCACAAAAAATAAAACCGCCGGAGGAGAAGTCCGGCGGTCAGGAATCAGAACATCATGGACATCCACGGATAGCCAAT
The DNA here is from genome assembly GCF_977039595.1 of Enterobacter sp. Classification (NCBI taxonomy): domain Bacteria; kingdom Pseudomonadati; phylum Pseudomonadota; class Gammaproteobacteria; order Enterobacterales; family Enterobacteriaceae; genus Enterobacter; species Enterobacter sp. The sequence continues at coordinate 8,410 of NZ_CDRQYH010000082.1, read as the reverse complement.
CAGCAGGAGGGCCGCCAGGAAGATGGCACCGAAGATGGTGCCGAGGCGCCAGTAGTCTTTGGTTGGCAGGTAGCCGCTACCGTAGTAGATCGGGCTTGGGCCAGTACCGTACGGGGTGATGATCCCCATCACACCCAGCGAGGTCACCATCAGCAGAACAAACACTTCCATATTCATGCCCGGGATGGTGGAAGCGATGGTCAACATCGCTGGCAGCAGCGCCGTAGTGTGCGCGGTGGTGCTGGCAAACAGGTAGTGCAGCAGGTAGAACGCCAGCAGCAGGACGATGGTCGCCACGCCCGGAGAGATACCGCTCATCAGCAGACCGCCTTCTTTACCCAGCCAGCTGATAAAGCCGGTAGAGGAGAGACCATCCGCCAGCGCCACCAGGGTGGCGAACCAGACGAAGGTGTTCCACGCGGCTTTGTTACCGGTGATGTCGTTCCACTCCAGCACGCCGGTCCACAGCATCAGGCCGACGATGAGCAGGGCAGCCATAGCCGGTTCAATCCACGCGGCGGCGAAGATCCACATCAGCAGCGCGCAGCACACGAACACCAGCAGCAGAATTTCATTGCGGGACAGTTTGCCGAGTTTTTCCAGTTCGCGGGTCGCCCACAGCGGCACTTCGTTGTTGACCTTCACTTCAGGCGGGTAGAACCAGTAGGCCAGCAGCGGCATGGTCAGAATCAGCAGAATACCCAGCGGCAGGAAGGCGAGGAACCAGGTGCCCCAGGAGATATCAATCCCAACCGTACTTTTCACCAGCGCCAGGGCCAGCAGGTTTGGCGCGAGGGCGGAGAGGAACATTGAACTTGTGATACAGGCCGCGGTGATCGCCACCCACATCAGGTAAGAACCAATCTTACGCGCGCTTGGGTCATTAGGTTTTGAACCGTACAGCGGCGGCAGGTTAGCGATGATCGGGTAGATGGTCCCGCCGCTGCGCGCGGTGTTGGACGGGGTGAACGGTGCCAGCAGCAGGTCAGCAAACGTAATTGCGTAACCGAGCGTCAGGCTGCGACGGCCGAGGTATTTCACCAGAATCAGCGCCAGACGGCGGCCGAAGCGGGTTTTGTCATAGCCTGCGGCGAACATAAAGGCACCGAAAATCAGCCAGACGGTAGAGTTACCAAACCCGCTTACCGCCCATTTAAAGGAGGCGCCAGCCAGCTTGAATTTAGGATCGGCCAGCTGTTCAGGGCTAAACAGCACCCACTGGCTGCACAGGGCAATGGCGACCACGCCGGTCAGACCGATCACCGCGCCCGGCAGCGGTTCGAAGATCAAACCGACGATCACGCCGACAAAGATTGCGAAGTAGTGCCACGCGTAAGGAGGCAGGCCTTCCGGTACCGGAACAAACAGTAGCAGTACGGCGACGATGACGGGCAGTGCCATCATCAGCAGACGTTTTGCGTTTCCATTTGATGCCTGGTTCGCCACAGGGGGCGTTACAGCAGTTTTTGTATTCATAGTTTCACGTCTTAAGTTGTCAAAGATTCGGTCGAACTGAAAAACAAAATCACTTTCTTAAGTTTCTTTGCTTTTTTTAGTTATTAAAGGTGCAATTTTGTATTTTCAGTAATAGCAATTTAACGCTTTTGTAGATGCGCTAAATTAAAAATTGATGATGTTTTTATATTGCGCCTTTGGATGCCACAACTATTGATCGCGATCAAAAAAACAGAATTGCAGCGTTATTTTTATGCTTTTATTAATAACCACTCAGGCGTATGTGGGTATTACCTGTTTTATTGGTTTGTTTTATCATTTTCGTAACATTTATGCTTTCTTTGTTTTTTTATATTCTTGTTTTTTATGGTTTTGAATGTGATATGGAAATTGGTTTTACCAATTTTTATTTAACGAATTTTAAATTATTGTGAATGACTAAATTACATTCGCTAACACCAATGTGTTATTTGTGTTATTGCAGGGATTAAATAGTTTATTAACTAACGTAATAACTTTAGAAACTAAAAAAATCATTATATTAATATCATGACATCGGCAAATAACGACGAACTTAAAAATCACTCCGATAACGAATTCTTAATTTTTTAAAAGTTTGGAGTTTCTATTATGAGCACTAACGAACGCATTCTTAGCCCCTTCACATTACCGAATGGCACTGAACTGAAAAACCGTTTGTTAATGGCCCCTATGACCACCTGTACCGGCTATTACGACGGCACCGTTACCAGCGAACTGGTGGAGTACTATCGTGCTCGTTCCGGCAGCATCGGCACCATCATTGTGGAGTGTTGCTTCGTCGACGATCTCGGTCTGGCCTTCCCGGGCGCGATCGGGATTGATAATGACGAGAAAATTGCCGGGCTGGCGAAAATCGCAGAGGCGATTAAATCTAAAGGCTCTAAGGCCCTGCTGCAGATCTACCACGGCGGCCGCATGGTTGACCCGAAACTGATCGGTGGCCGTACGCCGGTTGGTCCAAGCGCTGTTGCCGCGCCGCGTGAGGGCGCAGCAACGCCAGTGGCGCTGACTGGCGAAGAAGTCGAAGGCATGATCGGCAAGTTTGGTGAAGCGGTGCGCCGCGCCATCCAGGCCGGCTTCGACGGCGTGGAAATCCACGGGGCAAACACCTATCTGATTCAGCAATTCTATTCGCCAAACTCTAACCAGCGTGACGACGAGTGGGGCGGCAGCCGCGATAACCGCGCGAAGTTCCCGCTGGCGGTTCTGGACATCACCCACAAAATGGTGCGCCAGTACGCGGACGACGCCTTTATTATTGGCTATCGCTTCTCCCCTGAAGAGCTTGAAGTGCCGGGCATCCGCTTTGAAGACACCATGTACCTGCTGGAAAAACTGGCGGCGCGCGGCGTGGATTACCTGCACTTCTCCGTCGGCGCGACCCTGCGTCCTTCCATTGTCGACACCCAGGACCCGACGCCGCTTATCGAAAAATACTGCGCGATGCGTTCTGAAACGCTGGCGCAGGTTCCGGTGATGGGCGTGGGCGGCGTAGTGAATGCCGCCGATGCCAATGAAGCGCTGGACCACGGTTACGACCTGATTGCCGTTGGCCGTGCCACCATCGCTTACCCGGACTGGACAGACCGCATCGCGACCGGCGAAAGCCTTGAGCTGTTTATGGACAGCACCCAGCGCGAGGCGCTGAACATTCCTGAACCGCTGTGGCGCTTCTCGCTGGTGGAAGCAATGATCCGCGACATGAGCATGGGCGAATCAAAATTCAAACCGGGTACCTTTGCTGAGAAAGTGCAGGATGACGCTAACGAACTGGTGATTAACGTCAGCCTGGAAACCGACCGCATTGCGGACATCGAGCTGGCCTCCGGCCCGAGCGAAGACGTTGAGTTCGTCACCAGCTTTGAAGAGATCCGTACCCGCATTCTGGATGCTAATACTCCGCACGTGGATGCCATCACCGGCGCAACCAGCCAGAGTGAAGCGGTGAAGAAAGCGGTGTCTAAAGCGATGCTGAAATCCAGCAAAGCGCTGGCCGCGGAAGAGGGTGTTGACCCGAACGAAACCCGCAGCGTGGACGTGGTGGTTGTCGGCAGCGGCGGGGCTGGGCTGGCGGCGGCGATTCAGGCTCACGACGAAGGCGCGAGCGTGCTGATCGTCGAGAAAATGCCGACCATCGGCGGGAACACCATTAAAGCCTCTGCCGGTATGAACGCCGCAGAAACCCGCTTCCAGCGCGTGAAGGGCATTCAGGACAGCAAAGAGCTGTTCTACCAGGAAAGCCTGAAAGGTGGCGGCAACAAGAACAACCCTGAACTGCTGCGCCGCTTCGTCGAGAACGCGCCGCAGGCGATTGAGTGGCTGGCAACCCGCGGCATCATGCTGAACGACATCACCACCACCGGCGGGATGAGCATCGACCGTACTCACCGTCCAAAAGACGGTTCTGCGGTGGGCGGTTACCTGATTAGCGGCCTGGTGCGTAACGTCAACAAACGCAACATCGAGGTAATGCTGGATACCTCCGTCAGCGACATTATCTTCGAAAACGGTGAAGTCACCGGCGTGCGCCTGACCACCGAAGAGAATGAAACCATCACCGTGGCAGCGAAAAGCGTGATTGTGGCCACAGGCGGCTTCAGCGCCAACAGCCAGATGGTCGTGAAATACCGTCCGGATCTGGAAGGTTTCGTCACCACCAACCACAAAGGGGCGACCGGTGGCGGTATCGCGCTGCTGGAGCGCATCGGGGCTGGCACTGTCGATATGGGCGAGATTCAAATTCACCCAACCGTAGAGCAGAAAACCTCGTACCTGATTTCCGAATCCATCCGCGGGGGCGGGGCGATTCTGGTCAATCAGAAAGGGGAACGCTTCTACAACGAAATGTCGACCCGCGATAAAGTCTCGGCGTCAATCATCGCCCTGCCGGAGAAATACGCTTACATCGTCTTTGACGAGCACGTACGCGCCAAAAACAAAGCCGCTGATGAGTACATTGCCAAAGGCTTCGTGACCAGCGCCAGCTCGCCAAAAGCTCTGGCGGAAGCGCTCGGTATGGATCACCACGCTTTCCTGGCGACCCTGGAACGTTACAACGGTTTCGTTGAAAAACAGCACGATGATGACTTTGGTCGTACCACCGCGCTGCGTGCGCCAATCAATGAAGGGCCATTCTACGCCATTCAGATTGCGCCGGGCGTGCACCACACCATGGGCGGCGTGACCATCAACACCGAAACCTGCGTGCTGGACAGCAACCATAACGTGCTGCCGGGCGCGTTTGCGGCCGGTGAAGTGGTCGGCGGGATCCACGGCGGCAACCGTATCGGCGGTAACGCGGTGGCAGATATCATTATTTTTGGTACCCTTGCAGGACATCAGGCGGCTCTGCGTTCGAAAAAGATGTGAGGCACCTGCTTCCCGGGCCGGATACGCGTAGCGCTATCCGGCATTTTCCCCGGCGGCGCGGTGCCTGCCGGGGCGACATCTGAGGATTCCTGCCATGCCTGATAGCCATCGCGTTTACAGTTACTCCGCCGTTCTGATGGGCTCACCCATCCTCCTGAAGCTCTTCTCCCATGACGAAGCCCTCGCGTCCCGCGTGTTTCGCCTGATCAAACAGTATGAAGACCTGCTTACCGTCAACCGCGCGCACTCGCAGGTGATGGACATCAACCATGCGGCGGGCCAGCATCCGGTCACCGTCAGTCGGCCGGTGTTTGATCTGATCCGCTGTGCAAAAGCGGCAAGCCTGCTCAAAGACAGCGCCTTTAACCTGGCGATCGGTCCGCTGGTGAAGCGCTGGAAAATTGGCTTTCAGGGGGACAGCGTTCCGCCTGCCGATGAAATCGCCTCGCTGCTGGCGATTACCCGTCCCGAGGATGTTCTCCTTGATGAGGCCAGCAGCAGCGTGTTTCTGAGCCGGGCGGGGATGGAGATCGATCTGGGGGCGATTGCCAAAGGCTATATCGCCGACAGGGTGCGGGATTACCTGCATAAAGAGGGCGCGGAGCTGGGGCTGATTAACCTCGGCGGTAACATTCAGACGTTAGGCTCGCCGGAAGGGGGCTGGAGCGTCGGGCTGAAAAAACCGTTCGCCGGCGACGCGCTGATCGGCACTATGAACGTAGAGAACCTGTCGGTCGTCACGTCGGGAACGTACGAGCGCTATTTTGAACAAGAAGGCAAACGCTATCACCACATTCTCGATCCGCGCACCGGTTACCCGCTCGATAACGAACTGGAGAGCGTGACCATTATTTCAAAAGATTCCATCGACGGCGATATCTGGACCACGCTGATGTACGGCATGGGCGTGGAGAAGGGCCGCGCTGCGCTGCGCGCGCGTCCCGACATAGAAGCGATCTTTGTGACCAAAACAAAAGAAGTGGTGTTCTCTTCAGCACACCACTTCCGCTTTACCCTGCTGGATGATACCTACCGCGTTACTGGCAGTATTGCTTGAGCAGGCCCGTTTGCTCCGGCTGGAGACGGTAGCGATACACCGGACGCCCGGTGGCGCCGTAGTGAATGCTGGTGAACAGAATATTGATTTGCGCCAGCCAGATCAGATATTTGCGGCAGGACACGCGGGAAATATTGACCGCGTTTGCCAGATCGTCGGTAGAAAACTCCGTCTCCGGGTGTGCGTCAATCCACTGGCAAATCGTGCGCAGCGTTTGCGGCGTTAACCCTTTCGGCAGCTTTTTGCTGTCCGCCAGTTCCGGCGCCCCGCCGTGGATCAGCCGGTCTACGTCGGCCTGCTCGTAATACTGATGCGACCCCATCAGGCTGTGCTTTGCCTTCCAGCCGTTCAGCGCCTCTTCAAAGCGCGGGAACTGGAACGGCTTGATCAAATAATCCACCACGCCGTAGTGAATGGAGGTCTGGATCGTGGCGGCGTCGGCGGCCGAGGTGATCATGATCACGTCGATTGGGCGGCCGGATGCGCGAATGACGGGCAGCAGATCCAGCCCGTTATCCTGCTGCATATAGACATCCAGCAGCACCAGATCGACAGGATGGCTGGGGTCATTAATGATGGCCTCGGCCTGGTTTAGCGTGGAGGCGACGCCACAGCAGGTAAAGCCTTCAACACGGTTGACGTACAGACGGTTGAGGTCGGCCACCATGGCGTCATCATCGACAATTAACACATTTATCACGCGATTTTCCTCTCGCTATCCCAGGGGATGTGAACAAAAAATTGGGTAAATACGCCGGGCTCAGACTCGACGGAGATATCGCCGCCGAGGTTCTGAATCTGCTGGCGAGCAAGGAACAGCCCAACGCCGCGGTTTTCACCTTTTGTTGAGAAGCCCTTTGTAAAAATAGACTCCAGCTGAGTGGGATCAATGCCGGGGCCATCGTCGCTGACTTCACAGCTGAGCCAGCCATTCTGATAATGCAGCAGCAGGCCGATCTCGCCCTCCTGCTGTCCTTCCATCGCGTCGAGCGCGTTTTCAATGAGGTTGCCCAGCGCGGTGATCAGCACCGCGACCTGCTCTTCACTTGCTGTATCCGGTATCTGGCTTTCATCCGCCAGCGTCAGGGTGACGCCCGCTTCTTTCGCCCGGTTGATTTTACCCAGCAGGAACCCGGCAACCACCGGGGATTTTACCTTGCTCTGTATCGTACCGATATCCGTCTGGTAATGATGTGCCGTCTGGAGAATGTACTCTTCCAGCTTGTCGTAGCGCTTAATATTCAGCAGGCCGAGTATCACATGCAGTTTATTCATAAACTCGTGGGTGTGGGCGCGCAGGGCATCGACGTAGTTAACCATGCCGTCCAGACGCTGCATCAGCTGGCTGATTTCCGTTTTATCACGAAAGGTGGTGATGGCGCCGATCACCCGATCCTGACTTTTCACGGGCACCATGTTGCACAGCAATAGCCTACCGTTGCAGCTGATCTCCTGATCCTGGCGCGCAACGCCCGTCTTCGAGACGTCACGCAGGCTGGCCAGCAGGGGCGCGCTGGCGTTTTCGGTCTGCTTGCCGGAGGGAAGAAGCAATATTTCTCTGGCGGTCTGGTTGATCATCGTCACGCGCCCGTGAATATCGACGGCCAGAACCCCTTCGCGAAGCGACTGCAGCATCGCCTGGCGCTGTTCGAAAAGGGCGGAAATTTCATAAGGTTCGAGCCCGAACAGGATGCGTTTCAGTACCCGCACCAGACCCCAAATTGCCATGGAGCTCATAAAAATACTGAATAAAATGGTCCAGACTGCGTTTAGCCGCCCGCGGGCAATCTGCTCTTCAACCTTATTCAGGGAGATACCGACTACCACCACGCCGATCTGCTCGTGCTGGCCGTCGTAGACGGGCGTAAAAACGCGCAGCGCTTCGGCGAGCGCGCCCCGGTTTACCGATACGTTCTCTTTGCCTTCCAGCGCAGGGGTTAAATCATCGCCGATAAAATGCAGCCCCAGCAGCGCCTCGTTCGGGTGTGAATAGCGGATCCCGCGCATATCGGTGACCACGGTGAACAGCAGATCGTTTCGCTTCGTCACCGCCTGGGCGATGGGCTGAATAATATTCTCCTGCGGTGCCTGCATCAGGCCGCGCTGTATCTCGGGGCTGTCGGCGAGGGTGCGGGCAATGCCGAGCGCAGTGTCTTTAACATCATCGCGGGTCGCCCGGGTGATTTGTACGGAGTAGAGCGCAAAGACCACCAGCAGCACAGAGGCAATAATCGCGCACACCATCAGCGTGACCAGCGTATTGAGTTTCATGGGGCGCTTGCGCGTCGGAAGGAAAGGCTGCAAATCGCTCATCAACACTCCGCGATGATTAAGAAAGGGGTAATTATCGCCGATGACGCGCTTTTCTTAAAGCCATGTAAAGGCGTGGATTTGGTCCTCTTTTCGTGACTCTCCTCGCAGGTCATCTATATAAAACACTTTATAGTGTATGGGTACTCATAATAAGGAGGCTGTTTATGAGCGTTA
>NZ_CDRQYH010000081.1:0-16228 GCF_977039595.1 Enterobacter sp. | reverse complement strand
CTGCTTGCCGGCGTTGAACGGACGCGCGTCCGGGCTACCGAGATAGCCGCATACGCGACGGGTCACGGATACGCGGGCCGCATCGTGGTTGCCGCATTTCGGGCAGGTGAAGCCTTTACTGGTACATTCAAACTCACCGGTAAAGCCGCACTCGTAACACTCATCAATTGGCGTGTTGGTCCCGTAATACGGCACGTGCTGATAGCTGTAGTCCCAAACGTCTTCCAGTGCCTTTAGGTTGTGCTGAATGTTCGGGTATTCGCCGTAGCAGATGAAGCCGCCGCTGGCGATCGGCGGATAGGCCGCTTCGAAGTCGATCTTGTCGTACGGGTTCACCTTTTTCTCCACGTCGAGGTGGAAGCTGTTGGTGTAATACCCTTTGTCGGTCACGCCTTCCACAATCCCGAACTCAGCGGTGTCCAGACGGCAGAAGCGGTCGCATAGGTTCTCACTCGGCGTGCTGTAGAGGCTAAATCCGTAGCCAGTTTCCTCTTTCCACTGGTCTACCGCGTCGCGCAGGCGCTGAACGATGGCGATCCCTTTTTCGCGCAGGGCTTCGCTGTCGTACATGTGCGTGTCGCCAAACAGCGCGTTGATGGTTTCGTGAATACCAATATAGCCCAGCGAAATGGACGCGCGACCGTTTTTGAAGATCTCAGACACGTCATCCTCCGCCTTCAGGCGCACGCCGCAGGCCCCTTCCATATAGAGGATCGGCGCGACGCGGGCTTTCACCCCTTCCAGACGGGCGATACGGGTCATCAGCGCTTTGCGCGCCAGCTGCAGACGTTCATCCAGTAGTTTCCAGAACTCAGCTTCATTACCTTTCGCCTCCAGCGCGATGCGCGGCAGGTTGAGGCTGATGACGCCCAGGTTGTTGCGCCCGTCGTGGATCTGCTCGCCGTTTTCATCCTCGTACACGCCGAGGAAGCTGCGGCAGCCCATTGGCGTTTTAAACGAACCGGTAACTTTCACCACCTGATCGTAGTTCAGGATGTCCGGATACATGCGCTTGCTCGCGCACTCCAGCGCCAGCTGTTTTATGTCGTAGTTCGGATCGCCAAACTTGTGGTTCAGGCCGTCGCGGATAGCGAACACCAGTTTCGGGAACACCGCCGTTTTGCGGTTTTTGCCGAGGCCAGAAATACGGTTGCGAAGGATCGACTGCTGGATCAGGCGTGATTCCCAGCTGGTGCCCAGGCCAAAACCGAAGGTCACAAACGGCGTCTGGCCGTTGGCGGTGTGCAGCGTGTTCACCTCATATTCCAGCGACTGGAAGGCATCGTAGCACTCTTTCTCGGTGCGGGAATGGGCGTAGCCGTCAGCGTCCGGGATCTGCCACTCTTCGGCCGTTTTACGATGCTTGTTGAAGCTTGCCGTCACGAACGGGGCCAGCACTTCATCAATGCGGTTAATGGTGGTGCCGCCATAAATATGGCTGGCGACCTGGGCGATGATCTGCGCCGTGACCGCGGTGGCGGTGGAGATGGATTTTGGCGGTTCAATCTCTGCGTTACCCATTTTAAAACCGTGGGTCAGCATGCCTTTCAGGTCGATCAGCATGCAGTTGAACATCGGGAAGAACGGCGAATAGTCGAGATCGTGGTAGTGAATTTCGCCGCGCTCGTGCGCCGAGACTACGTCGCGCGGCAGCAGATGCTGACGGGCATAGTGTTTGGCGACGATGCCGGCCAGCAGGTCGCGCTGGGTCGGGATCACTTTACTGTCTTTGTTGGCGTTTTCATTGAGCAGGGCAGAGTTGGTCTGCTCTACCAGACCACGGATCTCCTGGTTCAGACGCCCGCGCTTCTCACGCTGCACGTCACGATCGTGGCGGTACTCAATGTAGGCGCGCGCCAGCTGCTTGTAAGGCCCCGCCATCAGCTGGTTCTCAACCGCGGTCTGGATCTCGTTGATATCGACCTGGCTGCGTTCGTTCATCTGGCTGCTAACGACTTCTGCGACGGTGGCGCAGTAATCTGCGTCATCGACTCCCGCTGCTTTAGCTGCACGCAGAATGGCTTCCTGGATGCGCTCTGATTTAAACGGCACTTTACAGCCATCACGTTTCATCACATGCGGTGTCATGATCACTCCATTTTTGAAAACAGGTTATCCACAGAGGTGGAGAAGTCTTCTCCGGGCGTATTCCCCGCCAGGCCAAAGACTTCCCGCGTTCCCAGCTCGTGTTATCCACAATTCCGGCCAGCGTAAGCGCCGTCTTGTTGTTGGAATAGTAGACGATAAATACAAGATGTTGGGTTGGCGTGCATTTTAAGTGCTACATATAGTGATTTGCATCAAACATGTTTGCGATTTATTTGATGCAGAACAAAGTAAAAAAACGAGAGTACAAACGACGGGCGCTTCAGCGATTGTAAAGGCGCGAGAGAAAAATCTGATTAATTACTCAACAAAAACAGTTAAGTAAGCCGGGTGCTGAGCCACACCCGGCAGGGAATGCTACTGCTGTAACCACCAGACGGCTTCAAACGGACGCAGCGACGTCGTTTGCGGTGTCGGGTAGTTACTCATCAGCACCTGCAACTTACCGCTGAGAAGGTCTGTCTGCCATTCCTGAGGCGTATTACTCAGGTTTGCCGCAACAATCAGGGTCTGTCCCTGCCACTGGCGGCGATAGCACCACAGAGAAGGATGCTCCGGCAGGAGATCTTCATAATCTCCCCACGTCAGCACCGGCAGGGTTTTGCGCAGGCTAATCAGCGACTGATAGGTATAGAAGACGGAATCCGCATCGTCGAGCGCCGAGCGGGCGTTCACGGTTTCGTAATTATCGCAGACACCAATCCACGGTTCGCCCTCGGTAAAGCCCGCGTTGTGCGACGCGTCCCACTGCATTGGGGTTCGCCCGTTGTCGCGAGACTTACTCGCCAGAATCGCCAGTAATTCATCCGGCTCGCGGCCGCTGGCGCGCAGTTCCGCGAATATGTTCAGGCTTTCCACGTCGCGGTAATCGGTGATGCGGCTGAAGTGCGGGTTGGTCATGCCAAGCTCTTCACCCTGATAGATATACGGCGTGCCCTGCATGCCGTGCAGCACCATGCCGAGCATCTTCGCGGCGTAAACCCGGTATTCTCCTTCGTCACCGAAGCGCGACACGATGCGCGGCTGATCGTGGTTACACCAGAACAGCGCGTTCCAGGCTTTGTTGTGCATCCCCTGCTGCCAGTGGCGGAAGAGGGTTTTGAGCGCCACGAAGTCCGGCTTCGCCAGCGTCCACTTTTCGCCGCCCGGGTAGTCCACCTTCAGGTGGTGGAAGTTAAAGGTCATCGACAGCTCGCGCCCGTCGAGCGACGCGTACTGCTGGCAGTTTTCCAGCGAGGTCGAGGACATCTCGCCCACCGTCATCAGGTTGCGCGGGGTGAAGACGTCGCGGCTCATTTCCTGCAGATATTCGTGGATGCGCGGCCCGTCTGTGTAGAAGCGGCGACCGTCGCCCGTCTCGTCATTCGGGAAATCCTGATCTTTCGAAATCAGGTTAATGACGTCGAGGCGCAAGCCGTCGACACCGCGGTCGGCCCAGAACTCGCACACCTTTTTCAGCTCGGCGCGCACCGCCGGGTTTTCCCAGTTGAGATCGGCCTGCTCCGGCGCGAAAAGGTGCAGGTAATACTGCTCGCTCTCCGCGTGCCAGCGCCAGGCGTTGCCGCCAAACTTGGAGCGCCAGTTATTGGGCAACTGCTCCGGCGTGCCGTCTCGCCAGATGTAGAACTGGCGGTACGGGCTCGCTTTGTTCAGCGATTCGCGGAACCAGGCGTGCTGCGTGGAGGTGTGGTTAAACACCATGTCCAGCACGATGCGAATGCCGCGCGCGTGCGCCTCAGCGACCAGCTCGTCGAAATCATCCAGCGTGCCGTAGGCCGGGTCGATGGCGGTGTAGTTTGCCACGTCGTAGCCGTTGTCCACCTGCGGGGAGATATAAAACGGCGTCAGCCAGATGGCGTCGATGCCGAGGGTTTTCAGGTAGTCCAGACGCTGCGTCACGCCGCGCAGATCGCCGGTGCCGCTGCCGGTGGTGTCCTGGAAACTCTTGGGGTAAATCTGGTAGATAACGCCGTTTTGCCACCAGTGAGGAAGGGTATTCATAGTGTGTTCCTGCAAATGCGAAGGGGCGCAACTGCGCCCCGAAAGAGAGAGTTAAACAATCTGCAGCGAGCCCTGACGGAACTTACGCTGGTAAACCACGGTGGTCAGCGCCATTGGGACGATAATGGCGATGGCCATTGCCAGGGCGAACACCTGCCAGTAAGCGGGCTGGATGGAGAGGATGCCCGGCAGGCCGCCGACGCCAATCCCGTTTGCCATTACGCCGTTCAGTCCGCACACCAGGCCAGCCAGACCGGAACCGATCATCGCGCAGAGCATCGGGAAGCGGTATTTCAGGTTGATACCGTACATCGCCGGTTCGGTGACGCCGAGGTAGGCGGAGATGGCCGCCGGAACGGAGATCTCGCGTTCGTTGTGCTTGCGGCTGACGATAATGATGCCGGTCACCGCTGACGCCTGAGCAATGTTAGACAGGGCGATAATCGGCCAGACCGGCGTGCCGCCGAGGCTCTGGATCATCTGCATATCAATGGCTAGCGTGGTCTGATGCACGCCGGTGATCACCAGCGGGGCGTACAGGAAGCCAAACAGCGCGGCACCGATTGGCGCGAAGCTGCCGGTCATCAGGTGACGCACCGCGAAGGCCACGCCGTCGCCAATCATGCGGCCAAACGGACCGATAAAGGCGTGCGCCAGAAACACCGCCAGGATCAGCGAGCAGACCGGCACCACCACCAGATAGAGGTAATCCGGCACGATGCGTTTCAGGCGCGTTTCAATAAAGCCCAGCGCCAGACCCGCCAGCAGGGCCGGAATGACCTGAGCCTGATAGCCCACTTTGGCGATGGTAAACAGGCCGAAGTTCCACACCTCAGGCACCTGCTGACCAAGTAAGTAAGCGTTCATTAACTGTGGAGAGACCAGCGTGACGCCCAGCACGATTCCGAGAATCGGCGTGCCGCCCATTTTACGCACCGCGGACCAGCAAATCCCGACCGGCAGATAGAAGAAGATCGCCTCGCCAATCAGCCACAGGAAATCGTAAACGGTTTTCAGCGCCGGATACATCTGCGCCAGGGTTTTACCGTCGCTCATCGGCACATCGCCGATGACGTTACGGAAGCCTAAGATCAAGCCTCCGCTGATCAGCGCGGGCAGCAGCGGGAAGAAAATTTCCGCGAAGTGGGAAATCAGCTGCTCGTGCCACTTCATGTTCTGGCGCGCGGCCTTCTTCGCCTGCTCTTTATCGGCGGAGGAGTGCCCGGTTGTCGCCAGCAGAGCCTGATAGTAATCGCCCACTTCGGTACCAATCACGACCTGGAACTGACCGGCGTTGGTGAAGCAGCCTTTGACCATGGAAAGTTCTTCAATGGCCTTCGGGTTGGCTTTGGCCGGATCGTTCAGCACGAAGCGCAGGCGGGTAATGCAATGGCTGACGGTGGCGATGTTTTCGCGGCCGCCGACCAGGACGATCAGCCGATCGATATCTGCTTGTTTGACTTTACTCATCATGAAACCTCATGACAGATGGTGAGGGGGGGAATGACCTGAGCGCAAGCCTACTCCTTCAGCGTGACGGCGAAAATGGGAACGTTCCCGAAATCGGGCGAAGATCACAATAATCTGTTTTATGGCGATTACGAAAGGTGAGCGGGAATGACGATCTGACGCGGCTCAGCGCGCCCGTTTATCTGCTCGATCAGCTGCGCGGCGGCCTGTCTGCCGGATTCGGCGTAGCCCGGGTCGACGGTGATGATCTCCGGGTGCAGGAACTTCATCAGCGGCGTGCTGCCGACGCTCGCCACCTGCAGGTTATCGATACGCTGCTCCTGCAGATATTTGCTGGCACCCAGTGCAAGGGTATCCGTGGCGCACACCAGCGCGGTGGTCTGCGGCGTCAGTACGCTGGCGACCTGCTCGTAGCCCTGCTTCATGCCCAGACCAGGCAGGGAGGCCACGGCGGAAAGATTGTGCTTTTTGCAAAAGGCCAGGTAGGCCTCATGACGACGCTTGCCGGTGGTGACGTCCGCGTGCGGGACGCCGAGGAAGCTGATGTGGCGATGGCCTTCGTCAAACAGGCGCTGCATCAGGGTGATAATCGCGCCCTCGTCGTCATAGCAGACGGAGGCAAACCCGTGGGCATCGCGCGCCAGCAGCACCAGCGACGGCTGCCAGGGTTTTAGCATCTCGTCTTTGATGCCGGTAAAGCCGAACAGCACCACGCCGTCAATGTTGCGCCGCTGGAGCATGCCCAGATGCTCTTCCACCAGCTGTGGCGAGAACTGGCTCTCCATCATGATCGGATCATATCCCTGCTCGTAGAAGGCGGGCAGCATCGTCTGCACGGCGAGGTTTTCAGACAGAGAGTCCAGACGCGAGACAATGATGGCGACGACTTTGTCACTCTGCCCGCGCATGGCGCGCGCGGAGCGGGAAGGGGAAAAACCGTGCTGATTCATAACCGCCTCGACGCGCTCGCGGGTGCGTTCGCTGACGCCGCTTTCGTTATTCAGCACGCGTGAGACGGTCGATTTCCCCACGCCGCTTAAACGCGCGATGTCTTTAATCGTAAGGCGGTTCTGCATGCTGTATTCCCTGTAACAACGACGATGTAGTGAATTGAGCCTAATGCTATAGCGCGATTTCGCTATGGGCAAAGTCTGGTTTACGTTCGGTTTATTTGCAGGGGGGTATAATACCGCCCGAATCGTCATAAAGGGTATGCCTAAATCCCTGGACTGCGCGGCGACACCCTGTTTTTTACTTACCGGAGGCTTCATGGATCCCGATCCCACACCTCTCCTGAACGGGAGAATGCGTTCTTTCCGGTAAGCCAGCTTTTGCTGTCTCACCGGCGTGAGGCAGCAACGTCTTAAACGTTCCTGCTTGAAAAATTAAGTGCCTCTCAGGTACGGCTTTGCCACGCCTGAAGGAATTGCTGCATCCGCCCTGGCGGATGCGGAGGAATGACTATGTTTAAAAATATCACCCGGCAGCTGCAGGCTCTGCTGAGCCGCCACCTGCCACACCGTCTTGTTCAGCGCGACCCGCTGCCTAATGCCAAAAACATGGCGGGGGCGGCGATCCCCGCGTCCCTGACCGAACGCTGCCTGAACGTGGCGGCGATGGATGAAAACGAAGTCTGGCGCGCCTTTGGCGGACACCCGGAAGGGCTGAACGCGGCAGAAGTGGAAAAAATCCGCGCCGTGCATGGCGATAACCAAATCCCGGCGCAAAAGCCGTCTCCGTGGTGGGTGCATCTGTGGCTCTGCTACCGCAACCCGTTCAACCTGCTGCTGACCGTGCTCGGCCTCATCTCCTACGCGACGGAAGATCTGTTTGCTGCAGGCGTCATTGCCCTTATGGTCGGTATCTCCACGCTGCTGAACTTTATTCAGGAAGCCCGCTCTACCAAAGCGGCTGACGCCCTGAAGGCGATGGTCAGCAACACCGCGACCGTCTCGCGCGTGATTAACGATCTCGGCGAAAACGCCTGGGTGGAGCTGCCTATCGACCAGCTGGTGCCGGGGGATCTGGTGAAGCTGGCGGCGGGAGACATGATCCCGGCGGATTTACGCATCATCCAGGCGCGCGATCTTTTCGTCGCGCAGGCCTCCCTTACCGGGGAATCCCTGCCCGTTGAAAAGGTGGCGCGCAGCCGCGACCCGCAGCAGATGAATCCGCTCGAGTGCGACACCCTGTGCTTTATGGGCACCACGGTGGTCAGCGGTACGGCGCAGGCGATTGTCACCGCCACCGGGGGCAACACCTGGTTTGGACAGCTTGCCGGGCGCGTCAGCGAGCAGGAGAGCGAGCCGAATGCCTTCCAGAAAGGGATTGGCCGCGTCAGCATGCTGCTGATCCGCTTTATGATGGTGATGACGCCAATCGTGCTGCTGATCAACGGCTACACCAAAGGCGACTGGTGGGAAGCGGCGCTGTTTGCGCTCTCCGTGGCCGTTGGCTTAACGCCTGAAATGCTGCCGATGATCGTCACATCCACGCTGGCGCGCGGGGCGGTGAAGCTCTCTAAACAGAAGGTGATCGTCAAACATCTCGACGCCATCCAGAACTTTGGCGCGATGGACATCCTCTGCACCGATAAAACCGGCACCCTGACGCAGGACAAAATCGTGCTGGAGAACCACACCGATATCTCCGGCAAAACCAGCGAGCGCGTCCTGCACAGCGCGTGGCTGAACAGCCATTACCAGACCGGGCTGAAAAACCTGCTCGACGTCGCGGTGCTGGAAGGGGTGGATGAGGAATCCGCCCGCACGCTCTCCGGCCGCTGGCAGAAGGTGGATGAGATCCCGTTCGACTTCGAGCGCCGCCGCATGTCGGTGGTGGTGAGCGAGCAGACGGACGTGCACCAGCTGATCTGCAAAGGGGCGCTGCAGGAGATCCTCAACGTGTCTACGCAGGTGCGCTATAACGGCGACATCGTGCCGCTGGACGACACCATGCTGCGCCGCATCAAACGCGTCACCGATAACCTGAACCGTCAGGGGCTGCGCGTGGTGGCGGTCGCGAGCAAGTTCCTGCCCGCGCGCGAGGGTGATTACCAGCGTATTGACGAATCCGATCTGATCCTCGAGGGTTACATCGCCTTCCTCGACCCGCCGAAAGAGACCACCGCACCGGCGCTGAAGGCGCTGAAGGCGAGCGGTATTACCGTCAAAATTCTCACCGGCGACAGCGAGCTGGTGGCAGCTAAAGTGTGCCATGAAGTGGGGCTGGACGCGGGCGACGTGGTGGTGGGGAGCGATATTGAACATCTCTCTGATGACGAGCTGGCGAAGCTTGCCCAGCGTACCACGCTGTTTGCCCGACTGACGCCGATGCACAAAGAGCGCATCGTCACCCTGCTCAAGCGCGAAGGGCACGTGGTGGGCTTTATGGGCGATGGCATTAACGACGCGCCCGCGCTGCGTGCGGCGGATATCGGTATTTCCGTCGACGGGGCGGTGGACATCGCCCGCGAAGCTGCGGATATCATTCTGCTGGAAAAGAGCCTGATGGTGCTGGAGGAGGGCGTGATTGAAGGTCGCCGTACCTTTGCCAACATGCTCAAGTACATCAAAATGACCGCCAGCTCTAACTTCGGTAACGTCTTCAGCGTGCTGGTGGCGAGCGCGTTTCTGCCGTTCCTGCCGATGCTGCCGCTGCACCTGCTGATCCAGAACCTGATGTACGACGTGTCTCAGGTGGCGATTCCGTTTGATAACGTGGACGACGAGCAGATCCAGAAGCCGCAGCACTGGAACCCGGCAGATCTTGGGCGCTTCATGCTGTTCTTTGGCCCGATCAGCTCCATCTTCGACATCCTGACCTTTTGCCTGATGTGGTTTGTGTTCCATGCCAACACCCCGGAACATCAGACGCTGTTCCAGTCCGGCTGGTTCGTGGTAGGCCTGCTGTCGCAGACGCTGATTGTGCATATGATCCGCACCCGCCGCATTCCGTTCATCCAGAGCCGTGCCGCGTGGCCGCTGATTGTGATGACGGGCATTGTGATGGCGCTCGGCATCGCGCTGCCGTTCTCACCGCTGGCAAGCTACCTGCAGCTGCAGGCGCTGCCGCTGAGCTACTTCCCTTGGCTGGTGGCGATCCTCGCCGGTTATATGGTGCTGACGCAGATGGTGAAAGGGTTCTATGCGCGTCGGTATGGGTGGCAGTAAGTTATGTTTGCCGGGTGGCGGCTTCGCCTTACCCGGCCTACTCCCGAAACGTAGGCCCGGTAAGCGCAGCGCCACCGGGCAATAGCTTTCCTCCCAAATTCAATAACCTGTGATCTCCGTCGGCGCATTCGCTTGACGACAAATTGAGCGCATGTTAACAGAATGTTTTGCCTTTATTTGGCCCGTCAGATAAGGAACATTCATGTTACGGTACAGTCTCTTAACCGCCGGGCTGATGCTCGGCGCCTCTGCCTTTGCTGCCCCGGCAGGCGATCTCCCCTTAATGCCCTGGCCTGCCAAGGTCGAACGCCCGACGACTCAGGGCACGCTGGTGCTCAGCAACAACGTATCCATTAGCGTCAGCGGGGACGATCTCGGTGACGCCGTCAACCGCCTGCGCCAGCGCATCGCCCTGCAAACCGGCTGGACGCTGCAGCCGCAGGCCGACAAGCCTGAAAAGCCGACCATTCGCATCGCGATTGCCAAAAAGGTCAAGCCGCAGCCGCTGCCGGACAGCGACGAAAGCTATAAGCTCACGGTGGATGCCAACGGCGTGAACATCTCTGCCAACACCCGTTTCGGTGCCTTGCGCGCCATGGAAACCCTGCTCCAGCTGGTGCAGAACGGGGCGGAAAACACCTCTCTGCCGTGGGTTACCATTGAAGATTCGCCGCGCTTCCCGTGGCGCGGGCTGCTGCTCGATTCGGCACGTCACTTTATCCCGCTGCCGGATATTAAACGCCAGATCGACGGCATGGCTGCGGCGAAGCTCAACGTGCTGCACTGGCATTTGACCGACGACCAGGGCTGGCGCTTCAGCTCGAAGCGCTACCCTAAGCTGACGCAGCTTGCCAGCGACGGGCTGTTCTACACCCCAGATCAGATGCGCGAGGTGGTGCGTTACGCCGCCGAACGCGGTATCCGCGTGGTGCCGGAAATCGATATGCCGGGTCACGCCTCGGCGATTGCCGTGGCCTACCCGGAGCTGATGAGCGCCCCGGGGCCGTACGCCATGGAGCGCCACTGGGGCGTGCTGAAGCCGGTTCTCGATCCCACCAAAGACGCGACTTATGCGTTTGCGGACGCGATGGTCAGCGAACTGGCAGCGATCTTCCCCGATCCGTATCTGCACATCGGCGGCGACGAAGTGGACGACAGCCAGTGGAAAGCGAACCCGGCCATCCAGCAGTTTATGCGCGACAACAGTCTGGCGGACAGCCACGCGCTGCAGGCTTACTTCAACCGCAGGCTGGAAACGATCCTCGAGAAGCATCACCGCCAGATGGTCGGCTGGGATGAGATCTACCATCCCGATCTGCCGAAAAGCATTCTGATCCAGTCCTGGCAGGGTCAGGACGCGCTGGGGCAGGTGGCGCAGAACGGCTACAGGGGCATTCTCTCCACGGGTTTCTATCTCGATCAGCCCCAGTCCACCGCCTATCACTACCGCAACGAGATCGTCCCGCAGGGGTTAAACGGCGTTGATGTGATAGCGGATACCGACAGCGCCCAGAGCTGGGCCTTCTCCATGCCGCGCCTGAAGGGCAAGCCGGTGGAGGGGAGCTTCACGCTGGTGAAAGGGGACGCAGGCTGGCGCGGGTTTATTGATTTTGCCGGGAAATCCCGCCGCGCGGTGCAGAACATTGAATGGCGCGATGACAGCCAGGTGACCTTCACCGTTGATACCTGGATGGGCGAAACGCGCCCTGTCGTCACCGTCGATAACGACAAACTCGCCGGTTATTTCCTTGTCGGGAATACGCGCTACCCAATCAGCGGCACGCGTCTGGACGAGGTGCCGAAAGGTATTCCGCCCGTGGTGCCGGGTGCGGCGAACCAGGCCAACCTGCTCGGCGGGGAAGCCGCGCTGTGGGCGGAAAACGTGGTGGCGCCAGTGCTGGATATTCGCCTGTGGCCGCGCACCTTCGCGGTGGCGGAGCGGCTGTGGTCCGCGCAGGACGTCAACGACGTCGACAACATGTACACCCGCCTGCAGGCGATGGACAGCTGGTCGACGGTGTCGGTCGGACTGCAGCAGCATACCCAGCAGCAGGTGCAGTTCACGCGCCTCGCCGGTAATGCCGACACCCTGCCGCTGCAGATCCTCGCTCAGGCGGTAGAGCCCGCGCAATATTACACCCGCCAGCACCTGAAGTTCCAGGCCGGAAACTACCATCAGTTCGAGCCGCTCAACCGCTTCGCCGATGCGCTGAACGCCGAAAGCGCCACCGTGCGCCAGATGCACAAATGGGCGGACCGTCTGGTGAGCGATGCGGAAGATACGGAAAGCGCCGACGCCCTGCGCCACGTGTTTAACCGCTGGCAGAGCAACACCAGCGACGCGCTGGCGTTAAGCGAAAACAGCTATCAGCTTAAGGCGATGAAGCCGGTGATCCAGGAGGTGGATAAGCTGGCGTCGATTGGCCTGCGGCTCACCGACCTGGTGGCGCGCCAGGGGACGTTGGATGATAAAGAGATCGCGTCGATTCAGAGCGAGCTGGATAACGCGGCGAAGGTGCAGGACGAGGTGGTGATTGCGGCGGTCTATCCGCTGGAGACGCTGCTCAGGGCGACGCGGAATCAGTAGCAAGCAACAAAAAAGGCAGCCTGGGCTGCCTTTTTTATCGCCAAAGCGAATTAGCGACGTACGGCGATCGCTTCGATTTCAATTTTCACGTCTTTTGGCAGACGGGCCACTTCCACGCAGGAGCGCGCCGGGAAGGTGGCGTTGTGCTCGGTGAAGAACGCTTCGTAGGTGGCGTTAACGGTCGAGAAATCGTTCAGATCTTTCACGAACACGGTGGTTTTCACGATATCACCCACTTTCAGACCGGCAGATTCAACGATAGCCTGCACGTTTTCCAGCGACTGACGCGCCTGCGCCGCGACATCTTCCGGCACCGCGCCGGTTTTTGGGTTCACCGGGATCTGCCCGGAAGTGATAATCATGTTACCCAGATCAACGCCCTGAACGTAAGGGCCGATAGCCGCTGGTGCATTTTCCGTCGCGAGTACTTTGCTCATGTTTTCTCCAGAATTACAGCGTTAAGAATGTTCCCGGCCATTATAACAGCCGGGATTTCATTACCAACCTCAATTAGTTGGCCAGCACCACATAATGAGAAAACTCTTTTTCGCAGTATTTGCATTTGAGCGCGATGTCATCGGCGCGTTTTTTCACTGCAAAGCTGGAAGAAACCGGCTCAGCATGGCTGATGCAGTTGCTGTTCGGGCAGACCAGCACGCTTTCGATACGTTCTGGCAGGCTCGGGCGGGATTTGCCGACCACTTCGTACTCGTCGATGCGGTTGACGGTGGCGTCCGGCGCGTAAAGCGACAGCTGGTTAACCTGCTCGTCGGTCAGGAAGGTGTTCTCGATTTTGATCAGGTCTTTGCGGCCCATCTCGCCCGACGGCAGGTTCAGGCCGATGGTGATGCGCTGGTCGGTTTCCGTCAGTTTGAACAGCGTCAGCAGCTTAAAGCCCACCTGCGCAGGGATGTGGTCAATCACGGTGCCACGCTTGATGGCTTCAACCTGGAGTTTGTTATCGTGTGTCATGGTCGTCTCCCCTTACAGAGCTAATTCGCGATTCAGAACCAGTGCCAGTAACGCCTGGCGGGCGAAGATGCCGTTCCCGGCCTGCTGGAAGTACCAGGCGTGCGGCGTTTTATCCACGTCTGTGGTGATCTCATCGATGCGCGGCAGCGGATGCAGGACCTTCATGTTGTCGCGCGCGCCCTCGAGGTCGCTGGCGCGCAGCACGAACTGCGCCTTCACGTTGGCGTATTCGGACGGGTCCAGACGCTCTTTCTGCACGCGGGTCATGTAGAGAATATCCACGTGGCTCATCACCTCTTCGATGCTGGCATGCAGGCTCCACTGAATGCCTTTCTCGTCCAGCATGTCGAGAATGTACTGCGGCATCGCCAGCGCGTCCGGGGCGATGAAGAAGAAGCGGTTGCCGTTAAATTTCGCCAGCGCCTGGGTCAGGGAGTGAACGGTGCGGCCGTATTTAAGGTCGCCAACCATGGCGATGTTCAGGTTCTCAAGTTTGCCCTGCGTCTCCTGAATGGTGAACAGGTCCAGCAGCGTCTGCGTTGGGTGCTGGTTGGCACCGTCGCCGGCGTTCAGCACCGGAATGCCGCCGGAGAACTCGGTCGCGAGGCGCGCCGCGCCCTCCTGTGGATGACGCATCACAATTGCGTCGACGTAGGTGCTAATCACTGAAATGGTATCCGCCAGGGTCTCGCCTTTTTTACCCAGCGACGTGTTGCTGCTGTCCGAGAAGCCCACCACGCTCGCGCCCAGGCGGTGCATGGAGGTCTCAAAGGAGAGGCGGGTGCGGGTCGAGGCTTCGAAGAAGCAGCTCGCAATCACCTTGTGTTTCAGCAGCTCCGGTTGCGGATTGGCCTTCAGTTTTGCCGCGGTTTCCAGAACCAGTTCCAGCTCTTCGCGGCTGAGGTCGTTTATGGAAATGATGTGTTTTTGATAAAGCGGATTCATGTTTATCTCCTGACGCCGGGCAAAAAAAAGCCCCTCAAATGAGGGGCTCTGGGAATAGGTTTAGCAACGGGAAGAAAAACGGCAGGCCAGCGTCTGATTTCAGACGCGGTAAGACGTTATGTCGTACACGCTTGACCATGCTTCCTCCCGGCAAATTGTCGGGCATTATACGCAGCTCGCTTTTCGGATCAAGCGATTTAATGCACGCTTTACTCAATGCAAACGGTTCTTTGTGAATATTAATGCGTTCTGAGTAAATAATTAATTTGCTTATGCACCAGCGCGGTGCGCTTCACGAGCCGGGGAGCGACCCAGACGATACTGCTGCCGGCCACCACGCCTAAAATTTCCGGAAGCTGGTGATAATCCAGAATACGCGCCACCGCGCGGCCATATCCGGCGACGGTATGAACAAGGATAAACTCGCTATTATGCTCGACGCTGACCACCATTTCGGACACGGTACGCGCGGCGTCGGGGGCAGGGCGCAGCTGGGGATTCAGCGAATAAATCTTTAGCCCTTTGGCATTTCGAATTTTTATGACACCGAGCAATTTAAGCAGACGTGAAACGGTGGACTGGCTGATGGTCTCAAAACCACGCTCCTGTAAATCCCGGCGGATCTCCTCCTGAGAGAGGTAACTCTTTTCTGCGATCAGGCGCTGGCAGACCGTCAGCTGTAGTTGCTCTTTGGGAGAGTACTCTTCGTAATCCATCATAGTTCCCATATCAGTTCCCGAAATAACCGGTGGCACCGCACCGATCCGTAGGCCGGATAAGCGCAGCGCCATCCGGCAAATTACAACAACGCCCCCAGACTTAACGCCACCATAATCACCACCGTCAGGATCGCCAGCAGCGGCGCCACCCATTTCAGATAGCGCACGTAAGGCACCCGGGCGATAGCCAGCCCGCCCATCACGACGGCAGAAGTGGGCGTGACGAGATTAACGATGCCGGAGGCCGACTGGTAAGCCGTCACCACCAGGTCGCGGTTGACGTTAGCGAAATCGGCAAGCGGCGCCATGATCGGCATCGTCAGAACGGCCAGGCCGGACGAAGAAGGCACAAGAAACGACAGCACCACTTCCAGCCAGTACATCACATTGATGAACGCCACCGTCGACAACCCGCTGACCAGCCCTTCAGCGCTGTGCAAAATGGTGTGGGTAATCATGCCCTTATCCATGATGACTACGATACCGCGCGCGATGCCGATAATCAGCGCGACGCCCAGCAAATCTCGCGCGCCGTTGATAAACGTCGACGTCAGTTCCTCTTCGCTCATGCGGGCAATCAGGCCGACAATAATCGCGCTGGCGAGAAACACCGCGGAGATCTCCGCCATCCACCAGCCCAGTACCGCCACGCCGTAAATCATTACCGCGAAGGCGAGGGCAAAAATCACCAGGATGATTTTGCGCACCGGGGTGAATTCAAGCGACTGTTCGCCCTTGTTGCCAAGGAAATGGGCGCGGTTCTCTTCCAGTTTATCCGCGACGATCGACAGCGACGGATCCTGGCGGACCTTGCGGGCGTAGCGCATCACCCACGCCACGCAGATGATCCAGCCGATGACCAGCAGCGCCACGCGCAGGGCAATACCGTTGGTAAAGGGGATCCCGGCGGCGTTGGCGGCGATCACCGTGGCAAACGGGTTGATGGTGGAACCCAGCGTGCCGATCCCCGCCCCGAGCAGCACGGTGGAGGCGGCGACAACCGGATCGAACCGGGCGGCCAGCATCACCGGCACCAGCAGGGTGTAGAACGGCAGCGACTCTTCGGCCATGCCGTAAATCGTGCCGCCCGCGGCAAACAGCGCCATCAGGATCGGGATCATCCACTCCTCCCGCCCGCGTAACCGGGTGGTGACGCGCTCGATCCCGGCGTCAATCGCCCCGGTTTTGGTGACGATCCCGAGAAATCCCCCGATGATCAGAATAAACAGCGCCACGTCGATCGCCCCGGCCTGGCC
>NZ_CDRQYH010000080.1:0-16496 GCF_977039595.1 Enterobacter sp. | reverse complement strand
TCATATGCCTGACAGAGTTCACACTTGTAAGTTTCGAACTAAGTTGTAGACTTTACATCGCCAGGGGTGATCGGCTTACGCTGCATGTATCAGCATAGTTAACAACAAGTCACGCCCCCGGTGAAGGATTTAACCGTGAGGTCTTTTGTAACTTCATGGCGAATTTTGGATGATAACGAGGCGCAAAAAATGAAAAAGACAGCTATCGCGATTGCAGTGGCACTGGCTGGCTTCGCTACCGTAGCGCAGGCCGCTCCGAAAGATAATACCTGGTATGCAGGTGGTAAACTGGGCTGGTCTCAGTTCCACGACACTGGCTGGTACAACAGCAGCCTGAACAATGATGGCCCAACTCACGAGAGCCAGCTTGGTGCAGGTGCGTTCGGTGGCTATCAGGTTAACCCGTATGTTGGTTTTGAAATGGGTTACGACTGGTTAGGTCGTATGCCATACAAAGGCGACACCATCAACGGCGCTTTCAAAGCACAGGGCGTTCAACTGACCGCTAAACTGGGTTACCCAATCACTGACGATCTGGACGTGTACACCCGTCTGGGCGGCATGGTATGGCGTGCAGACTCCAGCAACAACTTCTCTGGTGACAACCATGACACCGGTGTTTCTCCAGTATTCGCTGGTGGCGTTGAGTGGGCTATGACCCGTGACATCGCTACCCGTCTGGAATACCAGTGGGTTAACAACATCGGCGACGGCAACACCGTTGGTGTTCGTCCAGACAACGGCATGCTGAGCGTAGGTGTTTCCTACCGTTTCGGCCAGCAGGAAGAAGCAGCACCAGTTGTTGCTCCAGCGCCGGCTCCAGCTCCAGAAGTACAGACCAAGCACTTCACTCTGAAGTCTGACGTTCTGTTCAACTTCAACAAAGCGACCCTGAAACCAGAAGGTCAGCAGGCACTGGATCAGCTGTACACCCAGCTGAGCAACCTGGATCCTAAAGACGGTTCTGTAGTGGTTCTGGGCTTCACCGACCGTATCGGTTCTGACGCTTACAACCAGAAACTGTCTGAGAAACGTGCTCAGTCTGTTGTTGATTACCTGATCTCTAAAGGTATCCCAGCTAACAAGATCTCCCCACGTGGTATGGGCGAATCTAACCCAGTTACTGGCAACACCTGTGACAACGTGAAAGCTCGCGCTGCACTGATCGACTGCCTGGCTCCAGATCGTCGCGTAGAGATCGAAGTTAAAGGCATCAAAGACGTTGTAACTCAGCCAGCGGCATAAGTTATCGTCTTATAAAAAAACCCCGCCATGCGGGGTTTTTTATTGTCTGAAGAAAAGTAAAAAATCTACTTTTTACCCAACAGAGCCTGAAGGTCGTTCTTCAGCGTCGACATCTGGTTGGCGTACTTCTCTTTATGTTCTGCATCCTCAATCAGCTGCACGATGGTTTCCGACAGCGTTTTACCCCGTCGTTGTGCCAGCCCGGCCAGGCGCTGCCAGACAACGAACTCAAGGTCGATTGATTTTTTGCGAGTGTGCTGATGCTCAGCATTAAAATGCCGTTTGCGTCGCGCGCGGATAGTTTGCTTCATCCGGTTTAACAACGCAGGATTGATATGTTTCTCAATCCACCCGTTAACCTGTACCGGTTCATTTTCGAGGGTCAGCAAAATATCCACGGCTTCTTGCGCAGCGCTGGCTTCGATGTAGCAGGTGATCAGCTCCCCTTCACGGTGCTTTTTGACCAGGTATTTCCATTTCCAGCCGCTTTCGAGATTTTCCAGTTGTTGATATTTCATTGCGATCTCAGTGTTACCACGTAACTCTGTTCAGAATATCAGTTTTTTAGCAATCTGCTGAAAAGAAATCATATCCTGTGAGTGAATGCAGGCATTCGCCCTGTCGAAATCCCCAATCCTGCTTGGGTACAGCCCCCCGCTTACGGTATACTCCACGCTTTTACATCTGACTAAAAAACATCAACTTTGACCATTACGAAACTTGCATGGCGTGACCTTGTTCCGGATACCGAAAGTTACCAGGAACTGTTTGCACAGCCCGAACTCGCAAAAGAACACGAATTCATCCTTAGCGATACGCAGCCTCGTTTGCATTACGCGCTGGAGCAGATGTTAAGCCCATGGGCAACAGCACCCTTCATGCTGCTCAAAGCCCCGGAAGAAGCGGAATACCTGACGCTGCTCGGAGATGCTGTGCGCCAGCTGAAGCCGGAAGCGAACGCCGTTTTTGGCGGGCAGTATCGTATTGCAGGACATGATGTCACTTTCGAACCTGCGGCGCAGGCAGATGGCGGTTTTGCCGCTAAGGGCGAGGTGGTTATCGCTAACTGGGTCGAGGCGGAACAACTCTTTGGTTGTCTGCGCCAGTTTAACGGCGAACTTTCGCTGCAGCCGGGGCTGGTACATCGCGCAAATGGCGGTGTTCTCATCATCTCACTGCGTACCCTCCTCTCGCAGCCGCTGCTGTGGATGCGTCTGAAAACCATCGTGCATCAGCAGCGTTTCGACTGGGTCGGCTACGATGAGTCTCGTCCCCTGCCTGTCTCGGTTCCGTCTATGCCGCTGTCGTTAACCGTCGTGCTGACGGGCGACCGTGAGTCGCTGGCGGACTTCCAGGAAATGGAGCCTGAACTGGCTGAGCAGGCGGTATACAGCGAATACGAAGATAATATCCAGATTGCCGATGCCGACGATATGGCGCAGTGGTGCCAGTGGGTGATGACCGTTGCAGAACGTTTTACGCTGCCAACACCTGCGGCTGACGCGTGGCCAGGCCTGATACGCGAAGCGGTGCGCTATACCGGTGACCAGGAAACGCTGCCACTCTGCCCGCTCTGGATCGGCAAACAGCTGCGTGAAGTGGGTGTGATTAGCGGTAACGGTGCGTTCACCGGAGAGCAGCTCAACCAGATGCTGGCTCAGCGAGAGTGGCGAGAAGGCTATCTTGCTGACCGTATGCAGGATGAAATTCTGCTGGAACAAATTCTGGTGGAAACCGAAGGCGAACGCGTCGGGCAGATCAACGCCCTGTCGGTGATTGAATTTCCTGGCCATCCGCGCGCATTCGGGGAACCGTCCCGTATCAGCTGCGTTGTGCATATTGGCGATGGCGAATTTACCGACATCGAACGCAAAGCCGAGCTGGGCGGCAACATTCACGCCAAAGGCATGATGATCATGCAGGCGTTTTTGATGTCTGAGCTGCAGCTTGAGCAACAGATCCCCTTCTCCGCCTCGCTGACGTTTGAGCAATCCTACAGCGAAGTGGATGGCGATAGCGCCTCTATGGCTGAACTGTGCGCCTTAATCAGCGCCCTGGCGGAAGTGCCCATCAATCAGAACATCGCGATCACCGGCTCGGTGGACCAATTCGGTCGTGCCCAGCCTGTCGGCGGCCTCAACGAAAAAATTGAAGGCTTCTTCTCTATCTGCCAGCAGCGCGGTTTAAACGGCAAGCAGGGTGTGATTATTCCTGCTCCCAACGCACGCCATTTAAGCCTCAGCCAGGAGATTCTGGATGCGGTTGAACAAGAGCAGTTCGCCATCTGGGCCATCGAAGGGATTGAGGATGCACTACCCTTACTGACAAACCTGGTATGGGATGGCGAAGGGCAAACCACCCTGATGCAGACTATCCAGGAGCGCATTGCTCAGGCAACACAGCAGGATGCTCGTCACCGTTATCCATGGCCGTTACGCTGGCTGGGCTGGTTTAGTTCGAACTGATCGGACTTGTTCAGCGTACACGTGTTAGCTATCCTGCGTCCTTCACTAAAATAAGGCTTACTGAGAACATGGTAGATAAACGCGAATCCTATACAAAAGAAGATCTTCTTGCCTCTGGTCGCGGCGAACTGTTTGGCGCAAAAGGCCCACAGTTGCCGGCCCCGAACATGCTGATGATGGACCGTGTCGTGAAAATGACCGAAACCGGCGGCAACTTCGATAAGGGTTACGTAGAAGCAGAACTCGATATCAACCCGGACCTGTGGTTCTTCGGTTGCCACTTTATTGGCGATCCGGTAATGCCTGGCTGTTTGGGCCTGGATGCCATGTGGCAGCTGGTTGGCTTCTATCTGGGCTGGCTGGGTGGCGAAGGTAAAGGCCGCGCACTGGGCGTGGGCGAAGTGAAATTCACTGGACAGGTTCTGCCTACAGCGAAGAAAGTGACCTATCGTATTCACTTCAAGCGCATCGTAAACCGCCGCCTGATTATGGGCCTGGCAGATGGTGAAGTACTGGTCGACGGTCGTCTGATCTATAGCGCAAGCGACCTGAAGGTTGGCCTGTTCCAGGACACTTCTGCGTTCTGATCGTGCTTTTCGAACCCCGGAAAGGCGAAACCTCCGCAATGCGGAGGTTTCTTTTTTGAAAGAGACGTTATCAGGCTATAAGTGCCCTGTCGCCGATGGCTTCTCGCCAGCCTCCAAGCCATTGTGACCTTTGATTTATCGTCTGATAAGGACACATTTCTTTAGAACGTCCAGCGATGCCGGCCTGATAACCACGTTGATGAGCCCGTTCCAGGCGATCTCGTTTCTGTCTCTTCATGCCTCGTTTCCCTCATTCTTTTGTCTGGTGGAAAGAAAACAGTGTCTGCACTATCTGCACAGGCACAGATAACGAATACCCCGAATTAGTCGCATCGTCAATGTTCAAAATTCATACGGGTGTCATATCTGTGAGCTACATGGAAGTTCATTTGTACAAAAATTGTGACGTGGCACAAGTAACAACCTGAGTTGAAAACGAAAAAAAAACCGCAATCAGCGACAGGCCAACTGCGGTTTTAATGATGAATTTTACTTATGGCAGCCGGGAAATCTCCCTCGCGATACTGGCCGACTCCTGCGCCCAACCCTGAGCCAGGACTTTCACCATTTCGTCATAGCCATCCTTCTGCTGCTTCAGCTCCAGATGGAAAGGACGCTTAATCAGCTGCCCCTGATGGTTCAGCAACCACTCCCCGCTGATCACCACCGCACCGTCATAGCGGCCGTGGAAGCCCGTTACGGTGACGTTCAGCGTATCCTGATCGTTACCCAGCGGCTGCGACGCGACTACCCAGCCCGGAAGCTGGCTACCCAGGTTAGCCACCAGCGTGTTGCGCAGCTGCTGATCCAGCGGGCTGGCCCACAGGTTGTTGGTCGCAATCACATATTTAACGTCGCTGGTCTGATAGACCACGCCGTTCCCTGCCAGATAATCCGGCACGGCGACCTGCTCAACCCACAGCTGGCGGTTTCCCTGACTGGCCGTGCTTTGCCCACCGCTGTGGGTTGCCACAGGCAGCTGATAATAACTTTTATTATCGCCCCCTGAACTGCACGCCGTTAACAGCAGAGCACCAACCATCAATAGCCATTTTTTCATTCTTTTGCCCTCTTCGGCTCAGGATCCTTTTTATCTTTTGCTTCGAACACCAGCGCATTGCTCTTCTCGTTGAGCGTTTTCAGCACCGGCTGCAGTTCACGCAGGACCTGATCAAGACGCTGCATATCTGCCACCATCTTGTTATAGGCCGCGGAGCCCGGCTGGAAGCCCTGCATACTGCGGTTCAGCTCACGCAGCGTTTTCTGCATGTCCTGCGGCAGCTGCTGCATGCTCTGGCTCGCCGTGATCTTGTTGATGTTATCCAGCGTGGTTTGCAGACGGCGCATCGTTGCCTGGCTTTCGCTCAGCGAGTTTGTCGCCGCTTCAATCATCGGATTCAGTGGCAGATTGTTGATCTTATCCAGCGTCTCCATCAGACGCTGCTGGATCTGCGCCAGACCGCTGCTCACCGTTGGGATGATCTTGTAGCCGCCGAATTCACGGATACCGGTAATCGGCGGTGCTTTCGGGTAGAAGTCCATATCCACATACAGCGCGCCGGTTACCAGGTTGCCGGTTTTCAGCGACCCGCGTAGACCGCGTTCCATCAGTTGGGTGATATGGGTAGCGATATCCTGATTTTCACCAATCTGGTTAAGCAGACGCTCTGGTTCAATGCGGATCAGCACCGGAATACGGTAATCATCATCCAGCACCTGCTGAAGGCCCGGGACGAAGAACGGCACTTGTCCAACCGTACCGAGACGAATGCCGCGGAACTCAACGGGCGCCCCCGGCTGCAGGCCGCGAACGGAGTCTTTGAAGAACATCAGGAAGTCAACGTGATCGGTATAGAGCGCATCCTGAATGCTTTTTTGGTCGTCAAAGAGACGGAAAGCGGTGTTCTCTGCGACCGGCTGCCCCAAATCCAGGCCTTCCGGCACGTCAAAACTCACGCCGCCGCCAAACAGCGTGGTCAGCGAACCCATTTCAACGCGCATGCCTGCCGAGGTCAGATCCACCGCGATCCCGCTGTCTTTCCAGAAACGGACGTTGCTGGTGACCAGACGATCGTTTGGCGCATTGATGAAGAGCTGATAGCTAATTGCGCGTTTCTGCGGATCGAACGTGCTTTTCTCAACCGACCCGACGCGGTAGCCGCGGAACAGGACCGGGTCGCCGGCCGTGAGCTGACCTGCTTTTTTGCTGTCGAGGATCACGCGGATGCCCTTGGCATCAGGCGGCGCAAGCGGCGGTGAATCCAGAAGCTGGTATTTGGCAGGCTGGTTACCCTTAGCGCCGGGCTGCAGCTCTATGTAGGCGCCCGAAAGCAGCGTTCCTAAGCCGCTGATCCCTTCACGCCCCACCTGCGGTTTAACGACCCAGAAAACGGAATCGCCGTGCAGCAGTTTCTCCATGCCGGCATTAAGGCGCGCCTTAATCTCCACATGGGTTAAATCGTCGGTCAGGGTTGCGCTTTCGACCACGCCCACATCCACGCTACGGCTTTTGATGGTCGTTTTACCGCCCTCAATCCCCTCGGCATTGGTGGTTATCAGCGTGACTTCCGGTCCCTGATGGCTGTAATGATAAAACAGGATCCATGCACCGATCAGCGCGGTCACGATGGGAAAAATCCACACCGGTGACCAGTTTTTGACCTTCTGCACTTTCGCCTCTCCACTCTTATTTTCCATGCTCTTACTCTTCCTCATGGCTTGATTCAGGCTCACGATCCCACGATAAACGAGGGTCGAAGGTCATGGCCGCAAACATGGTCATGATCACGACCAGTGCAAACATTAAAGCCCCCATCGCGGGATAAATACTCATCAAACCGCCCATCCGCACCAGCGCAGAGAGAACGGCGATGACAAACACGTCTATCATTGACCAGCGTCCGACAAACTCGACCACCTCATAAATCAGGTGCATGCGTTCGCTGTCGCGTTTTCCATGGCCTTTCGCATCCCAACAGAGCCAGGCGATGGCGATCATTTTTAAGGTTGGCACCATAATACTGGCGATAAAGATGACGCCAGCGACCGGATAGGAACCCTCGCCCCAAAGCAGTATCACCCCGGCCAGGATCGTTGAGGGCATTTTGTCACCGAGCAAATCGGTGATCATAATTGGCAGAATATTGGCAGGCAGATACAGCATGATGGACGTGACCAGCAGCGCCATCGTCCACTGAAGACTATTTTTACGCCGCACATGCCCTTTCGTTTCGCAGCGCGGACAAACGTCGAGATCGGCGGGCAGCACGGCGGTGCAGCATGGGCAGGAACGTAACCCCTGACGAATTCCGGGCACGCCGACCTTCACCGTCTGTGCAAGCGTCGGTGCCGGGGCGATATCGTCCCACGCCCAGCGCCTGTCAACGCACTGGAATGCACGCAGCTGGAGGACGCAGTACAGACACCAGGGAATAAAGCTGCTGCCGATCCCCACGTCGCCGTACGCCATCAGCTTCACGAAACTGACCAGAATGCCCGCCAGAAAGATCTCGGCCATGCCCCAGCTTTTGAGCTGAAAAAGGATACGCGCAAGCCGGATTTTCAGTGATGCGGGCATCCTGACGCGGTTGACCAGCAAAAGGATTACGACCAGGCAAAAAGCCGGAACTATCTGGACAAACAGGAGAAAAAAGGTGCCGAGGCTGGCGTAATCTTCTGAGAACATTACGCCCGGGATCTCAAGCAAATCCACCTGGCTGGTTATCCCACCCACCTTCATATAGATGAAGGGGAAGAGATTGGAGAGCAGCAGCATAAAAAGTGCTGCAAGAGCGTAAGCAGTGGGACGCTGCCGCGGCGCGTCCCACTCGGTTGTCAACGTCGCACCGCAACGTGGACACAGGGCTTTATGTCCGTGACCAAGCTCTGGCAACGCCACGAGCATATCGCATTGCGAGCATAAAATATGCCTGTCGGCATGGTGCTGGTCACACATATGTTATCCCTGTTTATGCGCCGTTTTTCAGAGACTCAAGGTACTCCCAGCGCTCAAATGCTTCTTCCAGAGCTTTTTCAGCCGCGGACATTTCTGACAGTACTTTCTGAGTATAGTCATGCGATTGGGTAAAGAATGACGCATCAGCAACCTGTTTTTGCAGATCCTCAAGCGCGGCCTCCAGCTCTTCAAGACGCTGCGGCAGTCCCTCCAGTTCGCGCTGCAGGTTATAGCTTAGTTTAGCCGAGGTTTTCTTGACAGTTTCTGCTTTTGTTACAGTAGCTTCAGGACCAATTTTGGACTTTGACTGCTTCGTCGCCAGCGACTGTGCCTGCTGCCCTTTTGCATCGTGATAACCGCCTACGTATTGACCAATTCGCCCTTCACCTTCGAAGATCCAGCACTCGGTCACGGTGTTGTCAACGAACTGACGATCGTGGCTAACCAGCATCACGGTACCCTGATAGCCGTCGATCAGCTCTTCGAGTAATTCCAGCGTTTCGACATCCAGATCGTTCGTCGGTTCATCGAGGATCAGCAGGTTGCTTGGCTTCAGGAACAGGCGCGCCAGCAGAAGGCGGTTTCGCTCACCGCCGGACAGCGCGCGCACCGGCGTCATGGCGCGCTTCGGATGGAACAGGAAGTCCTGCAGGTAGCCCAGCACGTGGCGCGGCTTGCCGTTTACCATCACCTCTTGCTTACCTTCAGCGAGGTTATCCATCACCGTACGGTCCGGATCCAGCTCCGCGCGGTGCTGGTCGAAGTAGGCGACCTCCAGCTTGGTCCCGCAGTGAATGCGGCCGCTGTCAGCCTGCAGCTGGCCAAGCATCAGCTTCAGCAGCGTGGTTTTACCGCAGCCGTTCGGGCCAATCAGGGCGATTTTGTCGCCGCGCTGGACCTGTGCGGAGAAGTCTTTCACCAGTACTTTACCGTCAACCTGGTAGTTGACGTTTTCCATTTCGAAGACAATCTTGCCGGAGCGGGACGCCTCTTCCACCTGCATTTTGGCGCTGCCCATCACTTCGCGACGTTCGCTGCGCTCGCGACGCATCGCCTTCAGGGCGCGCACGCGGCCTTCGTTACGGGTACGGCGGGCTTTGATGCCCTGGCGGATCCAGACCTCTTCCTGCGCCAGCTTACGGTCGAACTCGGCATTCTGCAGCTCTTCCACGCGCAGGTTTTCTTCTTTCTCCAGCAGATAGGTGTCGTAATCGCCGGGATAGGTGACCAGCTTGCCGCGGTCGAGATCGACAATACGCGTCGCCATATTGCGGATAAACGAACGGTCGTGTGAGATGAAAATAATGGTGCCGCTGAAGGTTTTCAGGAAGCCTTCCAGCCAGTCGATCGCTTCGATATCCAGGTGGTTAGTCGGTTCGTCCAGCAGCAGCACCTTCGGCCCGCTAACCAGCGCGCGGCCCAGGGCCGCCTTACGCAGCCAGCCGCCGGAGAGCGCCGACAGCTCCATATCGGGTTCCAGACCGAGCTGGGCCAGCACTTCATTAATACGGTTTTCAAGCTGCCACAGACCGTGGTGATCGAGCATCTCCTGCACTTTTGCAAGTTCGTTGAGGTTTTTGTCGCTCGGATCGGTCATCACCAGATGTGAAATCTCGTGATATCGCTTCAGGTATTCGGCCTGCTCAGAGATCCCTTCCGCAACGAAATCGTAAACGCTGCCGGTCACGTGACGCGGCGGGTCCTGCTGGAGGCGGGAGACGATCAGATCCTGTTCATAAACAATGCGTCCGTCATCCAGGCCCTGTTCACGGTTAAGGATTTTCATCAGCGTGGATTTACCCGCGCCGTTACGGCCCACCAGACAGACGCGCTCGTTATCTTCGATGTGCAGCTCTGCATTATCGAGAAGCGGTGAGTCGCTGAAAGAGAGCCACGCGCCGTGCATACTAATTAAAGACATTTATTTTTCCTTTCAGACCGCGGTAATCAACCAGCAGTTATGGATTTGACGGTTACGGGCAAAGTCCTGAGACAGCGTTTTTTGGCTGATTTCTTGTGCTTTCAGTCCCAGGGCTGCTAAGCCGTCATGATCCATACGGAAGCCGCGTTTGTTGTTCGAGAACATAATGGTGCCGCCTTTGCGCAGCAGGCGCTTCAGGTCGGTCATCAGGCGCAGGTGATCGCGTTGAACGTCAAAGCTATCTTCCATACGCTTGGAGTTGGAGAAGGTCGGAGGATCGATAAAGATCAGGTCGAACTGCTCGTCGGTATCGCGCAGCCAGCCCAGCACGTCGGCCTGCATCAGGCGATGCTGACGTCCGGTTAAGCCGTTAAGGCGCAGGTTGCGCTCCGCCCACTCCAGATAGGTACGGGACATATCTACCGTGGTAGTGCTGCGCGCGCCGCCCAGACCGGCATGCACGCTGGCGCTGCCGGTGTAGGAGAAGAGATTCAGGAAGTCCTTGCCTTTACTCATCTGGCCCAGCATGCGGCGGGCGATACGGTGATCGAGGAACAGACCGGTATCCAGATAGTCGGTCAGGTTGACCCACAGGCGCGCATTGTATTCGCCCACTTCGATAAAGTCGCCCTTCTCGCCCATCTTCTGGTACTGATTTTTGCCTTTCTGACGTTCACGCGTTTTCAGCACCAGCTTGTTTGGCGCAATACCCAGCACGGCGATGGTGGCGGCAATGACGTCCAGCATGCGCTGACGCGCTTTTTGCGCATCAATGGTTTTCGGCGGCGCATATTCCTGAATCACCACCCAGTCCGCGTAGCGGTCAACCGCCACGTTATACTCCGGCAGGTCGGCATCATACAGGCGGTAGCATTCAATGCCCTCCTGCTTCGCCCACTTCTCAAATTTCTTCAGGTTCTTGCGCAGACGGTTAGCGTAATCTTCCGCCACGCCGGACGGCTTGCTGTCGGCCGCCTTCTCCGCCAGATGGTAGTTTTTCTGCACGCAGTCCAGCGGGCCGTTTTTCGCCTTAAACTGGCGATCGGCACGCAGCTGCAGGCAGCTCAGCAGTTCCGGCGAGGCGCTGAACAGAGACAGGTTCCAGCCGCCAAAGTGGTCCTTCATGTTGCGGCCCAGCAGGCTGTGCAGGGCAATCAGCGCCGGTTCGCTGTCGAGACGTTCGCCGTATGGCGGGTTGCTGATCACGGTACCGTACGGGCCTTTTGGCAGCGGGTTGGTCAGGTTTGCCACGTCTTTTACTTCGAAGGTGACCAGCTCGCCGATACCGGCACGGCGGGCGTTGCTGCGCGCGCGCTCAATGACGCGAGGGTCGCTATCGGAGCCGTAGAAATGAGAGGTATATTCCGCCAGCCCCTTACGTGCGCGGGTCTGCGCGTCGTCTTTGACCTCTTTCCAGAGCGCTTCATCGTGCTGCGCCCAGCCTTTGAAGCCCCACTGGCCGCGGTGCAGTCCCGGCGCGCGGTCGGTGGCCAGCATGGCCGCTTCAATCAGCAACGTACCGGAACCACACATCGGATCGAGCAGCGGCGTGCCCGGCTGCCAGCCGGAGCGCATCACAATGGCGGCCGCCAGGGTCTCTTTGATGGGTGCCATGCCGGTACGATCGCGGTAGCCGCGCAGGTGCAGGCCCGCGCCGCTCAGATCGAGAGAGATGCTTGCCGTGTCGCCGTTCAGCCAGACGTTAATACGCAGATCGGGGTTTTCACGATCGACGTTCGGACGTTCCTTATTTTTACGGGTGAAGCAGTCCACAATGGCGTCTTTTACGCGCAGGGCACCGTACTGGCTGTTGCGGATCTCGTCGTTCACGCCGTTGAAATGCACCGCAAAGGTAGCATTCGGGGTGAAGATCTCTGTCCAGTCGATCATCTGTACGCCGGTATAGAGGTCAAGATCGCTATAAACCTTGCACTCCTTCATCGGCAGCATGATGCGCGACGCCAGGCGGCTCCACATCAGGCTCTGGTAAATAAGCCGCGTGTCGCCCTCAAAATGGACACCACCCTGAACCACCTGGCACTCTTGCGCGCCCAGGCTTTCCAGTTCAGTTTTTAACAGCTCTTCCAGCCCACGGGCCGTACTGGCAAACAGAGAATTCATATCGTCACTTTTACTCTTAGAAAATTGTCGCGCATTATAGCTAATATGACGTGTATGTCATAAAGTTGAAGGCTTATTTTCATTCGAGGGAGTGTGCAGTGGCGACGTTATCCAGGCTTTTTATTCATCCGGTGAAATCCATGCGCGGCATCGGCGTCTCTCACGCGCTTGCCGACATGAGCGGATTTGCCTTCGATCGTATTTTTATGGTCACCGAGCCTGACGGAACGTTCATTACCGCACGCCAGTTCCCTCAGATGGTTCGCTTTACCCCTTCCCCGCTTCATGACGGTTTGCACCTTACCGCGCCGGACGGTTCCAGCGCGATAATTCGCTTTGCTGATTTTGCGCCTGTCGATGCGCCGACGGAAGTGTGGGGCAATCATTTTACCGCGCGCATCGCCCCGGATGAGATTAACCGCTGGCTGAGCGGCTTCTTCTCCCGCGACGTGCAGCTGCGCTGGGTTGGGCCTGAACTGACGCGTCGCGTGAAGCGCCACGACGCCGTTCCTCTCTCCTTCGCCGATGGCTTCCCGTTCCTGCTGACTAACGAAGCTTCACTGCGTGATTTGCAAGGCCGCTGTAAAGCCAGCGTTCAGATGGAACAGTTCCGTCCAAACCTGGTAGTGACGGGCGCCGACGCCTGGGATGAAGACACCTGGAAAGTGATCCGCATTGGCAGCGTCATTTTTGACGTGGTGAAGCCGTGCAGCCGCTGCATTTTCACGACGGTTAGCCCGGAGAAAGGCCAGAAGCACCCTTCCGGCGAACCGTTGAAGACATTGCAGTCATTCCGCACCGCGCAGGACAACGGCGATGTGGATTTCGGCCAGAACCTCATCCCGCGCTCCAGCGGCGCTATCCGCGTCGGTGATGAGGTAGAGATTCTTGCCCGAGGGCCTGCAAGGGTGTACGGCTCAGGGCAGGAAGAAGAAATGGTAGACGTTGTGACGAATGTCGCCTCCGCGATAGATATTCACTGGCAGGGCAACGTCATCCGTGGCAACAACCAGCAGGTATTACTGGAGCAACTGGAGCAGGCTGGTATTCGTGTACCGTATTCCTGTCGCGCAGGCATTTGCGGATGCTGCCGCATCAGGCTGGTGGATGGCGAAGTGAGTGCGTTGAAAAAATCAGCAATTGGAAGTGACGGCACAATTCTGTGCTGTAGCTGCGTCCCGAAAACGTCCGTACAGCTGGAAGCTTAAACCGCCTGCTCGAGGCTGAAGGCATCCACGCGAAGCTGGGGCTTCAGCCTGTCGTTCATGACCTTAATAGCATCCCCAAGCTGCATCGTCCGCCCGGCAATCGTTACGCCGGGCTGCGCCAGCAGACAGAGTGCAGCATTTTCGCCAGGCTCAACCACCAGCAGGCTCACCTCTTCTGCGGTATCGCTCAGATTTACGCTCGCCGCATCGCCCGTTGCCGGGGTCCAGTTCATGCCGTGGGGCAGAAAATGCCAGCTCTTTGGCATTTGCGGTTTCAGGAAACGGATAGCCACCAGCGCATTTAATACCAGCTCGGCGCGCTGCTCTTTAGAGAGCACCAGATCGCGGCATTTTTCCTCAAAGGAGAAATAAAGCGCTGCATCGTCAACGCAAAAGCCCGACGGGGAAAACGCATCCGGGGTTAACATTCGGCGGGCAAAACGAGAACGAAACAACATGCCATTGGCTAAGTCGAGCATCATTCGGTCATGCTCGTCGCAAAAATACCAGCGCCAGTTATCGTCAGGTTTAATTCGCATGTGTCTCTCCCGTCCCCAAACGTCCTGTACTAAAAATGTCCTGTTTGCCGCCTCGTTTATAACACCATTAATAAAAGACTATAATGACTAAATAAGCAACAGTGACGGAATATAAAACAACCAGGGCTGGAAATAAAGCCCTGGTTGTCTGATTAAGAGAAAAGATTAGATATGAGTAACGATTTCTTTAATCAGCGGCGGTCCTTTAAAAATAAAGCCGGAATAGATCTGCACCAGCGACGCACCCGCCGCCATTTTCTCGCGCGCAGCAATCACGGAGTCAATGCCGCCGACGCCAATAATCGGCAGACGACCTTTTAATTCCGCAGACAGGGCGCGAATAATTTCGGTGCTTTTTAATTGTACCGGACGGCCACTTAACCCACCCGCTTCGTCACAGTTTTTCATTCCCTGCACGAGGGAACGATCGAGGGTGG
This sequence comes from Enterobacter sp., assembly GCF_977039595.1. NCBI lineage: Bacteria > Pseudomonadati > Pseudomonadota > Gammaproteobacteria > Enterobacterales > Enterobacteriaceae > Enterobacter > Enterobacter sp. Next base: position 2,018 of record NZ_CDRQYH010000080.1, on the reverse strand, counting down.
TATTGGTTGCAATCACACCATCAATATTATGGCGAACCAAACTGTCGGCAACCTGGATCAATTCTTCGGGAGAAAGATCCGGGGCGATCTTAACCGCGACCGGAACATATTTATGGTGGATCGACTGAAGTTCATTTTGTTTATTTTTAATGGCACTCAGAAGATCGTCCAGCGCTTCGCCATATTGTAAAGAGCGCAGCCCCGGGGTATTGGGTGAAGAAATATTCACCGCAATATAACCGGCATAGGCGTAGACTTTTTCCATACAAATCAGATAGTCATCTTTACCCTGCTCTACCGGCGTGTCTTTATTTTTGCCGATATTGATGCCTAATATCCCGTCAAAATGGGCTTTTTTTACATTCTCAACCAGGTGATCAACACCGAGGTTATTAAAGCCCATGCGGTTGATCAGCCCTTCGGCTTCCACCAGTCGGAACAGGCGCGGCTTGTCATTTCCCGGCTGCGGGCGCGGGGTGACGGTACCGATTTCAATGGAGCCAAAGCCCATCGCGCCCAGGGCATCAATGCACTCGCCATTTTTGTCCAGACCGGCCGCCAGACCCAGCGGATTTTTAAAGGTCAGCCCCATGCACTGCACAGGTTTTACCGGCACATTCTGACGTACCAGAGCGGCCAGCGGCGTTCCGGTAATACGACGTAATTGCTGGAATGTAAATTCATGAGCGCGCTCAGGGTCGAGCTGGAAAAGGGCTTTACGAACGAAGGGGTAGTACATGAACTCTCCTGGATTCCCGGTGTGCAAACCGGGAGGGGATTATGGGCGATCCAGGCGCGAAAGGGAATTGACCTGCGGCAAAAAATCAGCGCAAAACGCAATCGTTTACCTTCCCGTCTATTTCTTATGCACTTTTTCGCATTTTAATTGCAGATAAATCATTTAGTGGAATAACCGTGCGGTGTCACACTCCTGAAAATTGTTATGAATGTTAGATAAAAGCAAACAATTAGTTATAAGGAGGAAGTATGCGCGTCATTACCCTGGCCGGAAGTCCACGATTCCCATCGCGCTCCAGCGCCCTGCTGGAATATGCCCGCGAAAAACTCAATGCTCTGGATGTGGAAGTGTGCCACTGGAACCTGCATAACTTCGAACCTGAAGATCTGCTTTATGCCCGTTTTGACAGCCCTGCGCTGAAAACGCTCATCGAGCAGCTTAACGGCGCTGACGGCTTAATTGTGGCAACGCCCATTTATAAAGCCTCTTTTTCCGGTGCGCTGAAAACCCTGCTCGATCTGCTTCCGGAACGCGCCCTGGACGGCAAAGTCGTGCTGCCGCTGGCAACGGGCGGTACGGTTGCCCATTTACTGGCCGTGGATTACGCCCTGAAGCCGGTACTGAACGCGCTGAAAGCGCAGGAGATCCTCCATGGGGTTTTCGCCGATGACTCACAGGTCATTGACTATCAACACAAACCACACTGTACGCCCAACCTGCAAACCCGCCTCGATAACGCCCTGGAGACGTTCTGGCATGCCCTTCACCGCAGGGATATCCAGGCCCCGGCGTTTGGTCAGCCTCAAGGAGTTGCACATGTTTAAAAAGTTCACCCGTATCGGTCTGGCAGGTCTGATGGCCCTTACCTCGCTGGCCCATGCCGCAGAAACGGCTCCGGAAAGTTTACGCATCGGGTATCAGAAAGGCAGCGTCAGCATGGTGCTGGCGAAAAGCCACCAGCTTCTGGAAAAACGCTTCCCGGACACCAAATTCTCCTGGGTGGAGTTCCCTGCCGGCCCGCAGATGCTGGAGGCCCTGAACGTCGGCAGTATCGATCTTGGCAGCACGGGCGATATTCCGCCGATCTTCGCACAGGCCGCGGGAGCGGACCTCGTCTATGTAGGCGTTGAGCCGCCTAAGCCGAAGGCCGAGGTGATCCTGGTGCCTGAAAATAGCGACATTAAAAGCGTCGCCGACCTTAGAGGACATAAAGTTGCTTTCCAGAAAGGTTCCAGCTCACACAACCTTTTGCTGCGAGCTCTGCAAGAGGCCGGACTCA
>NZ_CDRQYH010000079.1:0-16581 GCF_977039595.1 Enterobacter sp. | reverse complement strand
TGGTGGAAAAAATAGCCTAAATAGGCTGATTCGATGTGTTTGCGGGAAAAAAATCGGCCCAGATCCGCGAAATTTTAATCAGCGAGTCAGCTTGGGAAGAAATGACCTGCTTATTCGCACCTTCCCTGACTGCCCCCACACACACCATAACAGGGATATCCCCAGCAACCTGTTTTGCCAGAGTCGCGACACGTTTGCGCTGCTCCGGGGTTAGATAGGCGTAGCTACCGGTAGACCCCAGAATACCCATTGAATCCACCCGTGCCGTCGTAAGGCGGGCCAAAATATTATTGAATCCCTTTTCATCGACGCCGTTGGCGGTAACAGGGGTCATTGGGAAAGCAGACAAGCCGGTGAACATGGTGTTTCTCCTCAATGGTATTACGGTTGTTGCTCTTCAATGAGAGTTACGTCAACCCGCAGACCTGGCGTCATTGCTTCGAGGCCATCGGTCAGCATCTTCCCGGCTTCGTGAAGTTTTTCCAGTGGCATTTGCGGCAGACTCTCCAGAATAAACCACATGTGCTGTGCTTCCACATCTAAGCGGGTTCTGACTCCTTGTCGCCAGTTCCAGCGACGGCAGGTCACACCGGCATCATCACGCCAGATAACTTCACCTTGCGAAGGATATTCAACGGCGATTTCACCCTCTTTTACCGTATCAAACGGCTCAGTGCCTGTTGCCACAACGAGGCGTGGTAGCCCCTGATAGGCAGCAATGTTCTCGCCCCCCACCGGCACGGCGTAGCGAAGGCTAACGGCATTATAGAGATCAACGATGGGGTCAAGTGCTGGCATCGCGCCGTCACGTAATACACGCTTACGTAACGCATCAGCTGAACAAGGGGTGCGTTTAGGCTTAGCGCCAAACGTCTGAAAAATCTCAGCCCATGCAGCTAAATGCGATTCTGCCCACTCAGGCTCACCGACAAGAACCGCTTCACAAGCTTCTCTCAGCGCTGTTTCACCAATATCAGGGTTCAGCACCGGCGCAGCGTTTACATAGATACTGAGTGCCCGGAAACCGGGTGCAATACGATAAATTTCAGGGGCAATTGACGGAGATACTGTTAACACGGAATAATCCTGTAATGACCAATTTAAATCATGATAATGACCAATGACTAAAAAAGTCAATTTAATGACCGATGCTGGTTCGATTGCCAGCACAGTAAATGAAGCTGTATCTCAGCAGATTAAGCTGTATCGCAAACAAAAAAAAATCTCCCTTGATGAACTCTCCCGCCGGGCGGGCGTCAGCAAGGGTGCACTGGTTGAAATTGAGGGGTGCCGGGCAAATCCCAGTATTGCTCTGTTGTGCCGCCTGGCCGTCGCGATGGGGGTTTCGGTGGCAGACTTTGTGGATGTCAGTTCGAAACCAACGGTGCATCTCATCGCTGAAGAGGAAATCCCCGAATTATGGCAAGGCGAAAAAGGCGGACGAGCCAGACTGCTTGCAGGATCAGGTGGCCCTGATATGACCGAGATGTGGATGTGGGAAATGCAACCGGGGGAAAAGTTTGCTTCCCCCGGCCACACAGATGGAACGCTTGAATTGTTTTACGTCCAGGAAGGCACACTCACACTGGGTGTACAAGATCACCTGTATCAAGTGAACACCAACTGTTCGGCAACCGCGAGAACAGACGTTGCGCATTGCTATGAAAACCGAGGAGCGAGCCCATTGGTGTTCATCATGACGGTACATGAGAAATCATCCTGAGAGTTACCCAACATACCGTTCGGTCCTGTCTCGTCACATATTCGTTTACAAGGAGTTAATCAGTGGATAACCCGCATCTCAGTTTTACTAAAGACCTGTTTACGGTCACAACCGATCCCGCCTTTTTTGAGCTGGAAGCCATTCATGATTACCTTTCGCAATCGTCCTGGGCTCCTGGTATTGATATAGAAACGGTCAGTGTATCTATCCAGAACAGCCTTTGTTTTGGCCTACTGGATGGCACAAGACAGATCGGTTTCACCCGTCTGGTGACAGACTTTGCCACTTTTGGTTATTTGTGCGACGTCTACGTGCTGAACGACTATCAGAAAAGTGGCCTCGGTCGTTGGTTGATTGAATGCTGTCACGCCCATCCATTGATGTCACGCCTGCGACGGATAATGCTGGTCACTGACAGCGCCCCTTGGCTATACCAGAAAATGGGGTATCTCCCGTTGAACCGACCAGACTTTGTCTGGCAGATCAACCGACCAGACATGTATCGTAAAACCGAAGGTAAATGAAGACTGTTTGGAGAGTAATATAGACTGTCAATCCGTAGGGCTGAGCATCTGCTGCGGAATAATTTGGCATATTCGCGAGACAACGTTGAGACGTCTGCTTGAGGCCCGGAACTTAATGTCAACTTAGCCATAGCCCATCTTCCACTTCTTTGCGCTATCTCGTTTATGAACCTAGTCATTCCGGGTATCATTTTGCGATTAGCATTCCAAAACCAAATTTAAGATAGGCATGTTAGCACTATCGCTGCGATCGCCCCTGAGGATTTTCATGAACAACGCCGAACAACAGTTCCTGAACGAGCTGGATAACAAATTCTGGAAAGCCGCCGACAAGCTACGCGCCAACATGGATGCCGCCAACTACAAGCACGTGGTGCTGGGGCTTATCTTCCTCAAGTATGTGTCCGATGCCTTCGAGGCGCGTCAGCAGGAGCTAATCACCTTGTTCCGCGATGTCGGCAACCCGGACAACATCTATGCCATGTCGCGCGACGGTTACGACTCTGATGAAGAGTACGCACAGGCGATTGTGGATGAACTGGAGGTGGAAGATTACTACACCGAAAAGAACATCTTCTGGGTGCCGAAAGCCGCACGCTGGAATACGCTGAAAACGAAAGCGATTCTGCCGACCGGTACGGTGCTGTGGGTGGATGAAACCACCGGACAGGATGTGAAGCTGCGCTCCGTCTCCTGGCTGGTGGACAACGCGCTGGATGAAATCGAAAAAACCAACCCGAAACTGAAAGGCATTCTGAACCGCATTAGCCAGTACCAGTTGGGCAACGAGGTACTGACCGGGCTGATTAACACCTTCTCTGATGCCAACTTCAGCAACCCGGAATATAACGGTGAGAAACTGAGCTTAAAGAGCAAAGATATTCTCGGCCACGTATACGAATATTTCCTCGGTCAGTTCGCGCTGGCGGAAGGTAAGCAGGGCGGCCAGTATTACACGCCAAAAAGTATCGTCACCCTGATTGTTGAAATGCTGCAACCGTATAACGGGCGCGTGTATGACCCGGCGATGGGTTCCGGCGGGTTCTTTGTTTCCAGCGACCGTTTTATCGAAGAGCACGCGGGCGAGAAGCAGTACAACGCCGCCGAGCAGAAGCGCAATATCTCCGTTTACGGCCAAGAGTCCAACCCGACCACCTGGAAGCTGGCGGCGATGAATATGGCGATCCGGGGTATCGACTTTAACTTCGGCAGCAAAAACGCCGATACCCTGCTGGACGACCAGCACCCGGATCTGCGTGCCGACTTCGTGATGGCAAACCCGCCGTTCAACATGAAGGAGTGGTGGAACGCGAAGCTGGAAAACGACGTGCGCTGGAAATATGGTACGCCGCCGCAGGGCAACGCCAACTTTGCGTGGATGCAGCACATGATCCACCACCTCGCGCCAAAAGGTTCGATGGCTCTGCTGCTGGCGAACGGCTCAATGAGTTCCAACACCAACAATGAAGGCGAAATCCGCCGCAACCTGATTGAAGCGGATCTGGTGGAATGTATGGTGGCGCTGCCAGGGCAACTGTTTACCAACACCCAAATCCCGGCCTGCATCTGGTTTCTGACCAAAGATAAATCTGGTGGCAACGGCAAAGCACACCGTAAAGGTGAAGTACTGTTTATAGACGCGCGCCAGATTGGTTATATGAAAGATCGCGTGTTGCGTGATTTTAGCCGTGAAGATATCGCCAAAATTGCCGAGACCTTCCATGCATGGCAATCGGATAAAGACTACGAAGACGAAGCCGGATTCTGCTTCTCGGCAACGCTGGAAGATATTCAGAAAAACGGCTTTGTATTAACCCCTGGGCGCTATGTCGGTGCGGCCGAGCAAGATGAAGATGATGAACCGTTTGCCGAGAAGATGGCACGACTGACGGCGCAGCTAAAAGATCAGCTCGAAGAGAGTGCGAAGCTGGAAGCACAGATTAAGGCGAATCTGGGAGGGCTGGGTTATGGATTTTGATGAATATAGTTTTGCAGATTTATTGTCCAATATTGTTGACAATAGAGGGAAAACTTGTCCTGTAGAAGATAAAGGTTTCCCATTAATAGCGACAAATTGCATCAAGGATGACTCATTATATCCTGTTTTCGAGAAAGTTAGATTTGTATCAGATGACACATATAAAAATTGGTTTCGAGGTCACCCAAATGCTGGAGACATAATTTTTGTATGTAAAGGTTCTCCTGGCCGTGTTGCATGGGTGAAAGAACCTGTTTCCTTTTGCATTGCCCAAGATATGGTCGCAATACGTGCAGATCAAAGATTAGTTGATCCTATGTTTTTATTTTCATTGCTTCGTTCTGAGCAAGTGATTAATAAAATAAATAACATGCATGTTGGTACTTTAATCCCTCATTTTAAAAAAGGTGATTTCAAAAACCTCTATCTTTCAATACCTAGAAATCTTAAAATTCAGAGGGCCATTGGTTTGTTTTATTTCTCTCTTAGTGAAAAAATTGAGAAGAATAAAGAAATCAACCAAACCCTCGAACAAATGGCACAAGCCTTGTTCAAAAGTTGGTTTGTTAATTTTGAACCCGTAAAGGCCAAAATGGCAGTGCTGGAAGCGGGCGGTTCGCAGGAAGACGCAACGCTTGCCGCAATGACCGCCATTTCCGGGAAAAATGCGGATGCGCTAGCGGTTTTTGAGCGTGAACATCCTGAGCAGTATGCCGAATTAAAAGCCACAGCAGAGCTGTTTCCGTTGGCGATGCAGGACAGTGAGTTGGGGGAAATTCCGGAAGGGTGGACTCTATCTGAAATTGGAGCGCAAATCGATATTGCTGGTGGGGCAACGCCATCAACTAAAACACCTGATTTTTGGGATAATGGAGATATTCACTGGACTACACCTAAAGATTTATCCAACGTTAAAGACAAAATTTTACTGCATACAGAAAGAAAAATAACAAAAGCAGGATTGGGCAAAATTTCCTCTGGTTTACTACCTGTTAATACCGTGTTGATGTCATCACGTGCACCTGTGGGATACCTGGCAATTGCAAAAGTCCCTGTGGCGATTAATCAGGGATATATTGCCATGAAGTGTAATAAAGAGTTAAGCCCTGAATTCGTGTTACAGTGGTGTTCTGCAAACATGCCAGAAATTATATCTCGCGCAAGTGGTACCACCTTTGCTGAAATTAGTAAGAAAAATTTCAATCCAATTCCTCTTGTGAAGCCGCCACTTGAGCTTGTTAAAAATTATACCAAGCAAGTAAGTGCAATCTACTCGTTGATTGAAAATACTATGCGGGAAAATAATAGCCTAACCGAACTCCGCGACACCCTTCTCCCCAAACTTCTCTCGGGTGAAATTACCCTGCCGGAAGCAGAACAAATAATCAGCGAGGAAGCCTGATGCTAAGCGAAGACGATTTAGAACAGCAATGCCTGCAATGGTTTGCTGAACAGGGCTGGGACGTGCTGCACGGGCCGGATATCGCACCGGATGGCGATAACCCGCTGCGTGCCTCATTTCATGATGTGTTTCTGCGCCCGGTAATGCTGGAGAAGCTGCAAACCATCAATCCCCATCTCCCTGTTTCCGTGCTGGAGGAGGTGATACTGCGTATCGCCCATGCGCACAGCCCGGATCTGGTCGTCAGCAATAAAGTCTTTCATCACCTGCTGCTCAATGGCGTACCCGTTGAATATAAGCATGAAGACAAGGTAATTCACGATAACGCGCTGTTAATGGATTTCAACCATCCAGACAACAACCGCTTTATGGTGGTGAACCAGGTCGCCATTCAGGGAATAAAGCAGGTTCGTCGTCCGGATATCATTGGCTATATCAACGGTCTGCCGGTGGCGGTGATTGAGCTGAAAAGCCCCATTGATGCTAACGCCGATATCTGGGCGGCGTTTAACCAGTTACAGACCTATAAAAACGAATTGAGCGATCTGTTTATCTGTAACGAAGCGCTGGTGGTGAGCGATGGGCAGAATGCGCGCATTGGCTCTCTCACGGCGGATGAAGAGCGCTTCCTGCCGTGGAAAACGGTGGCGAACGAAAATGACAAACCGCAGTTTGACTGGCAGCTTAAAACCGTCGTGCAGGGCTTTTTTAACCGTGAATTATTGCTCGATTATATCCGCTATTTTGCCCTGTTTGAGAATGACGGCAAACGGCTGATTAAGAAGATTGCCGCCTATCACCAGTTCCATGCAGTGCGTGAAGCGGTGACGGCGACGATTGTGGCCTCGACCGGTAAACACCTGCCGTTGCACAGTAATATTCAGCCCGGTAGTAAAAAAGCGGGGGTCGTCTGGCATACCCAGGGTTCCGGCAAAAGTATCTCTATGTGCTGCTATGCCGGGAAACTGCTGCAACAGGCGGAGATGAACAACCCGACCATTGTGGTGGTGACGGATCGCAACGATCTCGACGGCCAGTTATACGCCACCTTCTGCCAGGCACAGGATTTGCTGAAGCAGACGCCACTACAGGCCAACGATCGAGATGAATTGCGCGAGTTGCTTAATGCCCGTGAATCCGGCGGCATCATCTTTACCACCGTGCAGAAGTTTGCGCCGCTGGACGGTGAGCAGAGCCATCCGGCACTCAATCAGCGCAGCAACATCGTGGTGATTTCGGATGAAGCGCACCGTAGCCAGTATGGCCTGAGCGCCACGCTGGACAGACAAACGGGTGTCTATAAATACGGCTACGCAAAACATATGCGCGACGCGCTGCCGAATGCGTCGTTTATGGGCTTTACCGGCACGCCGATTGCCTCGGAAGATAAAGATACCCGTGCCGTGTTCGGTGATTATGTCTCTATCTACGACATTCAGGATGCGGTCGATGACGGCGCAACGGTGCCGATCTACTACGAATCCCGGCTGGCAAAACTCGACCTGAACCATGAAGAGCTGGAAACGCTATCCGATCAGGTCGATGAACTGGTAGAAGACGAAGAGACGGGTCAGCAGGAGAAAACCAAAGGCGACTGGAGCCGTCTGGAAAAGCTGGTCGGTTCAGAGCCGCGTATCAAACAGGTAGCGGCCGATCTGGTTCAACATTTTGAAACGCGCAATGCTGCTATGAACGGCAAAGCGATGATTGTCGCCATGAGCCGCGAGATCTGCGTGAAACTGTACGATGCCATCGTGGCGATCCGCCCGGAATGGCACAGTGAAGACGTTGAACAAGGGGCGATCAAAGTCATCATGACCGGATCGGCGTCAGATAAAGACCATCTGCAATCGCATATCTACAACAAACAGACCAAAAAACGCCTGGAAGCCCGCTTTAAAGATCTGAACGACCCGCTGAAACTGGTGATTGTGCGGGATATGTGGCTGACCGGGTTTGATGCCCCGTGCTGCCACACCATGTATATCGACAAACCGATGCGCGGCCATAACCTGATGCAGGCGATTGCCCGCGTTAACCGTGTGTTCCGGGATAAACCCGGCGGGCTGGTGGTGGATTATATCGGCATTGCCAACGAGCTGAAGCAGGCGCTGAAAACCTATACCGATTCAAAAGGCAAAGGACAGACAACGGTCGATGCCAGGGAAGCCTTTGCGATTCTGCTGGAAAAAATGGATGTCATTCATGGGATGTTTGCCCGTTCGGCGGGTAAGCCGGGATTTGATTACACGGGCTTCTCCCGCGATCCGCTGGCCTTCTTGCGTGATGCCGTGAACTACATTCTGGGACTGGATGACGGTAAAAAACGCTACCTCGATGTTTCGCTGGCGATGAGTAAAGCCTGGTCACTGTGTAATACGCTGGATGAGGCGAAACCCTTACAGGAGGAGTTCGCGTTTCTTTCGGCGGTCAGGGTGGGGCTTATCAAGCTCGATCCGAAGGCAAAGTTTAGCCAGTCAGAAAAAAACTCTCTGCTGAGCAAGATCCTCGATAACGCGGTTGTCGCGACCGGGGTTGAGGATGTCTTCGCACTCGCCGGGCTGGATAAACCGAACATAGGTTTGCTGTCCGATGAGTTTTTGGAAGAAGTGCGGGAAATGCCGCAGCGTAATCTGGCAGTGGAACTGCTGGAAAAACTGCTCAATGACGGCATTCATGCCCGTTCGGGCAATAACGTGGTGCAGCAGAAGAAATACTCCGACCGACTGAAAGCGGTGCTGCTCAAATACAATAACCGCGCCATTGAGACCGCGCAGGTGATTGAAGAGCTGATCCAGATGGCGAAAGCGTTCCAGGAGGCGATGGCGCGTGATGATGCGTTAGGGCTGACCCCGGATGAAATCGCCTTCTATGATGCGCTGGCTGAAAATGAAAGTGCAGTGCGTGAACTGGGCGATGATACGCTGAGAAAGCTGGCCATCGAAGTGACATTGAAATTGCGGCAGTCCACCACCGTGGACTGGCAGGTGCGTGAAAGCGTGCGTGCCCGATTGCGTATTCTGGTGCGCCAGACGCTGCGTAAGTATAAGTATCCGCCGGACAAAACGCCGGGCGCCGTGGAACTGATTTTGAAGCAGGCAGAAGTGGTGTCGAACAGCTGGACAGTCTAAAACGTTCATCGATTATCTTGACGGAGGTGGTTCAATGTCGGTTACTGTAACAGTTGAAAAAGTAGGGGCGGCATTTGCATTGATCAAATGCCACCATAGGCCTGAAGCAGAATATGAATTTACTGGTGAGTTTCTCGGGCTTTCACACGAGCTGAAGTTTGCAGGGAAGAATTTACGAGAACTGAGAGAAACTGGCTGTTCTATTTATGGAATTTATCAGGATGAATACGGCATGACCTTACTTCCTGATCATCCCGGCATTAAACTGGCCGAAATACTAGCGGTATCAAATATAGGACTGAATAAATTTTCGGTTTACATGGGATGTCGCGAGCAAGAGATAGTTGAATTGTTGAACGGTTCAGTTTCACTGACGAAAGCTATGGCACTCCGGTTATCGCATGTAGTCGGTGGAAGTTGGTCGAAGTGGATGTTAATTCAAGAGCAGTTTGAATTACAGTTGGCACAACGAGAGATTAAAGAATTAATGATTTTGACTAATATCGGGGATGAGGTCGTTGGATTATAGTAAAACAACCATCTTTAACTGATGGGTTTGGCCTTTCCATCCATAAGAAAGGCCATCGTTGTAAAAAATAAATTACCCGCGACTGCAGCCGAAATTACGGTCCCCATCACCGACTATTTTAGTTCTTACTTTGGTCATGTAATCCACTCTATTCATCAAATCGCTATAAGTCTGCTCAAAGTTGTCCCTTTTACGATTGAGAAGGTATTTGCCATTTGGCGGGTAATTAACTAACTTCCCCGAGCTATCTATCGGGATGCCAAGTGCACTGTACCAAGCTGTTGTTATCATTGTTCTTATCGTATTACGGTTTAAATCGTAATCACCTACATGATAATAAGCATCCTGATTGAAGCACAGTATCAAATGGTAATGCCGCTTTCCATTTTTGGTATATTCTCGGACCCATGCGTAACGTAAGGTTGAATGTCGGGTATCAGGCCAGTCTTTCCGTTGAGTTTTAATATGCTTATCGTGTTCAAGCTTTGCTTTTAACGCACTGGTAAAGCGAGATATAGCAGCAGAGTCAACCCTAGGTTGAAAGAATGGGTTATCTATTTCTTCTGTATCAATTGGGTCATGCAGATCAACACGAAGAATCATTGAGTTAGGATGTTCATTGAGGGAGTCTTCAATAACCTGTTTGATTCTATCCCGATATAGGGATATGTGTGATCCGAATTCACTATCGTATGTCATATAGCATCCTGTTTGATGATATTGGAGTAAGTGATGGATTTAATATATATTACCTATCATGACAACAAACCATTAACTGAACTGGGCTAATTATTCATTTTTGCTCTTGAATTAAAAACAATTAATCAGAATGAAGTTGAGGAGTTCAAGCCAGCGATAGCTATTAATGTGGTTTTCCCCTTTTTTCCTACAAGGATTTTATTTTGAGAGAATAATGTACTGAGTAATTCATTTGCTTTACTACGATTCCTGAATTTATTAGGACCATATTGGAGTATGGTGTTTTTCGTAATAAAAGGTTTACAATAACGAATGCAATAGTTTTTTATCCAGCAGTAAAGCTCATCTGTTTCCGCAACATCTAAAGAAAACTTTTCTTTTTTGGAGAACAAACGGATGTATTCTTCAATATACCAGGCCATTATATCCACTGCTGCTTTTACAGCGGCAATAGATATATCGCCCTCATCACCACTGAAGTAATGTAGTAAGGCAGCAAGCCTCGCCATATTCTCCGCCATTTTAGATGCATAATCCTTAAAATCAGACAGGAAGCCAAGCAACCCCATTTCTGACTCGACTTTGTTATAAAATTCGAGCCAGTGTTTTTCTGCTTCGGGAGAGAAACGCAGACACTGACGCTCATTTTCCTCATTTCTCGCAATGCTCTCATTAACAATGTCTATCAGTCGTTGATGAAATACCGGCAGATGCTCATTTGAGACAACCGGACTGGTAATTTGCCTGTTGCCCTGTGTTGAACCCGGTTGACATATCAAACATCGGGCGAAGAATCCGATCCCTTTCGCGGCATCGCCTTTTCGTTCCAGATACCCTTTTTTAAACACATCAGGCTGAATCATCAACCCCAGCGTCATTCTGGCATCTTTGATTAATTTATCTGGCTCGCTTTTTCTTTCCACGGGAAACATTGCGCCATCCCACATTTTATTGATGAACGGCAGTTCATTCAGCGCATAGCCGTCAAAAATAGTGCCAGCTTCATCAGACATAAGTCCTATGGACCGCCAGCGTCCACAGAGAGAGTCTTTTATCGCCGCAGGTGTGGCATCGTTGTATATCTGCCTTAACCGGACCGGTGCTTTTGGAGACGCAGCCAGTAACACTTTCAGCCGTTCATTCGTTGTGGAGTGATCTTTATTACGGCGAATATCGGATTTCAATTTTGACATCAGTGCTTTCTTTTCAATATTAAAAACCGTTTCTTCATTCCTCCAGACAATTAGGTCCTGGGTATATTTTTTAGACCATTCTTCTTCCAGTTGATACATTGGCTTCATCAGTAGTTTGTCCACAGTGCTTTTGCGCTCACCAGAATCAGCCAGTGTCAGTAAAAAAAGCGATACAGGGCTGCGCAGATTATTCAATCTGCACACATCAATCCGGTTCTGGCAGGCAAGCGAAATTACTCCCAATACCGATGCAGCAATCAAAGCTTGGGGAGCCTGGGTCTGCTGCTCCGCTTCATATACAGCATTTCTGATGATCTGCGGGAACACATGCACAGGGAAAGGACGACCGTTAAACATATAACACCTCTAATACAATTCACGTTAAAAATTCCCGCACAATTTGCTATTCCGCTATTAATAGCGGAAGTAGCAGGGTTAACGCGGGTCACTCAGAAAATGATCTCCCTTGAAACTAACGTTCATTGATCCAATAGAGCAGATCACTTAATAGCCATCCGCAGGATTTCAGGCCAATAGGCTTACGTAGCGGAAACTTACCAACCTGTTCCAGTTTCCACGCGGTAGAGCGGGAAATTGAAGTAATATATTGTCGTTCTTTTTCTCGTACTAATCGATCGCAAGTCTCACCATAATCTCTTAATACTTTTATACGTTGTTCATTTGTTAACTTGAAAGGCATCATTTGAGTTTCCTTGTTGATAGCGTGAAATTATAATGGTCGAGCCAAGATACGTGCGCAACATTCACGATTCTCATTAAGGAAAAGAGAACTTAAAACAAAATAAAAAACTTTACTATCAACAGGTTATGCCATGCATGCATTTTCCCTTATTAAGGGGTGCTATGATATGACTGAGATAAATTGCACACAGCAAACCATATATCACAGAAATAATATGTGAAAGATTCATGCTGGAGAAGAGCTGAAGGATGATTGCTGAAACGACTTTCAATAAATTCAAGAACCTTGTATTACCTGAGAATTACAAGCGTACTGATAAGTAACTCTCAGATTTAAAGAGATTACTGTTTAGCATCCATTTTTTTGAATTCTGTACACCAAGACTCAACAGTCTTTAATTGGAAGGAGTAAACAATATCATGTGACCTTGCTATGGAATCGAATTTTTTAATTAAATCCTTTGCAACAAACTTATCCATTCCATAGTGAGCTTTAATGAGAAGATAAATTGCATTTACTGTTGCCTTTCCTGCTCTTGGGACAGAGCTTTTAACTTTTGATGTCGCGCCATTATTTGACAACCCTTTTTTCAACTCATTATTTTCACTTCTAAGCATTTCAATATCTTTGATGAAATTTCCTCTATCAACAAGGAAGTTTTCCATATCTTTATGATACTTTTTTATGTCATCTAAAAGATTACTGTTTTCGCTTTTTAAAGCATTATTTATCCTCAGTAGTTCCTCAAAATTTTCTCGTGTCAAATCAGACTTATCAAACATTTTTTATCCTTTTAAAATCAACAAACATCTTGCAACCAAAAAAAATTACGATAAGCAATGTGAATTTAACTGGACCAAACTATCGTCAAACACCTACAATACTAGCAGCAGCCATCAGGAAATTTTTCATGAGAAAACATACATCATCTCAAGTAACTAAAGCAAAAATCCTCCGTGCCGTTGCCAGTTCAACTGCAATCGAAACGGGTGTTTCTATCCCAAAAATTGAGCAGCAACTGAAACAAAATCAGGCACAGGCGAAAGCCGTTGGCCTCGCCCGCTAGTCTGGCAAGATATCGCTCATCAGCTGCATCATAGGGCTGTAGTTCCCTGAGACACCTGCCTGTATTGCCTTGAAGTAAAACACCTTGTGCTCATCCCACAGGCTGTAGTCCAATAAGCCCTTCCCCGCCAGTACCGACAACACATCGCAAAGCAATCTCGACAGACGCCCGTTACCTTCTCTGAATGGGTGGATCAAAATAAATTCCACATGACATTCAGCCAGATAACGAACCAGCTCCGGACGAGCCAGGGATTTCAGTTCACCAGACCGAGAAAGAAACTGCTTCTCGAAACCATCAAGCAGCAGCGGAATCCTGTCGGCAGCCGCAAACTGAAAGCCGTCCTTAGTCAGGTTAGCGTTACGTAGCCTCCCTGCCCAATCGTACACATTCCCTAGCCACTGGCGATGCCACCTGCTGACGTGCTCAAAAGCCAGCGCCTCAGGCGGCTGGCCCTCAATAAATAGCTGCTCATACAACATCAGCAGCAAGCCAGACTCCAGCGCCTCCATTTCCTGCTCATCAATGATCCCCAGCTTATTGGCAAGCACTAGGTCGTTTGAGCCTGGCTGATATCGCTCTTCTGCTGAATTAAGCTCATATTTTGACAAGCCCTTACCTCCGCCCAAACAGGTTCACAACGTTGTTTTCATGCTGCCGCTGATAGTTATTAACCCGGTCTTCCCAGATCTCAAGCGCCCTACGCTTTTCAGGCAGGTAATCATAACGATCATAGTGTTTCGAGCTAACGTCGTTCAAAGCGTGATTTTGAATACGGTCACGGATCTCTTTGCTGATCCCCGCCTCCCCCATCAGCGTTTTACAGGTACGGCGTAAATCTCGCGCCGTGAAAACTTTAAACTCAGGATTAAAGGCCCGAAAATACATGATGGAACGCGCCAGACTATCCGTGCGCACTGGGCGCTCACCGTTCGTTGATAACGGAAAAATATAGGGACTGTTACTTTCCTTAGTCAGCTCTTTAACTGAGGCTAATTCCTGTAGTGCCGATTCAGTCAGCGGGATCAGGTGCTCACGCTTGTTTTTCGATACATCGGCTATGACCAGCAACGTCTTCTGTTGCCAATCAATAGCACTCCACTGGCTGGCAATCATTTCAAACGGGCGCTGTCCACCAGCATAGACACAGAAGCGGATAAGATGCTGCATCAGCGGCCCAACATTAGTGGCCTGTGCGAACTGCTCCATGACAAAACGCAGTTCTTCCAGCGTTAACCATGTATCACCCACTTTCTCCGCCGAGGACTGCTTCGGTATGGCCGATACCGGATTTACTTCAAGACCAAACGTAATACCCACGCTGGTATTCATCGGATCGTTATCGGCTTTCAGGCCGTAGTTAAATGCCGCCATCAGGTAGGAACGAATGCGGTTTGCATGGACTACCGCATCACGCTGGATAATGCCTGAGAGGATGGTTTTGACCTGAAGAGGTGTTACATCTTTCGCTTTAGTTTCGCGAGGGATAACCGTGTAGCACTCTTTTTCAAGGCGCTTCAGAACATCAGCCCAGGTCCGCTTATTGTCGAGCTTCATCTTGTTAACGTAGCCATGCACCAGCTCCTCAAACGATCCTTGAGAGCGATGGATCTGCATAATGTGCTGCTCGGCCAGGCGTTGTTGCTCAAGTTCTTGCTGGGGTTCTTTCCCTTCAACAAGCCAGGCACCATACTTTTTCGCAAGCTCGTTGGCCGTCACCAGTTTCATCTCAGGCCAGATGCCCAACTGGATGAACTTCTCTTTCTTCCCTTTCTCAACGTAGTAACGGAAATAAAAAACTTTGCTGCCTGAAGGCTGAACCTTAACGCCAAGCCTGCCAGTACCACGTTGAGCGCTGTTGCTCCATACGTAGTACGCCGTGCTTTTTGTCTTCAATCCACGTATAGCAGTCTCGGTAAGATTAGCGGCCATGAGTTTACCTTTCTAAGGATAAGCGTTACCTGACCCGATGCCCATTTCGGGTCAGGTAACAGGTCAGGTAAGGATAGTACAATGGGGAAATGAGAGAACCAATCAGAAACAAAAATAATTTCATAACTAATTGATTATAGGCAATTAAAAATACAAACAGAGACAATCCCGAACAATTAAAAACATGCCAATTTTATGACTCATAATCGCTTGGTCGCTGGTTCAAGTCCAGCAGGGGCCACCAAATTTAAGCTGTAGAATCATATGATTAAGCCACTCCAGCGAGTGGCTTTTTTCTATGTTACTGACAGCTGCCCTTTATCGTCCCCCTCCTTCTTAACTGAGCCCGTTCCCAATCCAGACCCCACTGTATGATGCAGAGCACAACAGGCTTAACTTCGCCTCGACGACCACCTTGTGGGTCAGTTTTATGATTAGCTTATGTAGCGAGTGAAATGCCGGTAAATTTTTTTCGTTGCCAAAATGGCGAGTACGCCCAGGAGGATTGAAGCTAAGCCAAGGAAAATAAGTAAAGAAAGGAGATGACTGAACAAGCCGCCAAAGCTTGTGAAATCACTCAATCGTGCAAACTGCTCCGGAGTGAGTACACGAACGACGATCTCTGGAATAGTTAGAAAGA
Organism: Enterobacter sp.; assembly: GCF_977039595.1. Taxonomy (NCBI): domain Bacteria; kingdom Pseudomonadati; phylum Pseudomonadota; class Gammaproteobacteria; order Enterobacterales; family Enterobacteriaceae; genus Enterobacter; species Enterobacter sp. The sequence continues at coordinate 1,061 of NZ_CDRQYH010000079.1, read as the reverse complement.
AAATAATTACTACCAGAACATAAATTGCCACCCTACCGCTTTTTTTCATTATCTTCCTTGCCCCCTATGACAATGATGATCAATTATGGACAGGGGCATGTTACAACAAGGGAAATTACAATGGCAGACGGCTATGCAAAAAGGAAGCTGCAATCAGAAAGGAATTTAGCTCTGGCGCTAACCAAAGCATTGCGAGAAATACAAGCCACCAATATGAGCACTATCGAAAATCTGAAGCTTGGTACACAGCGTTTAATCAACTATGGCTCGTGCTTGATACCAGACGATTACTACCGCAATGCCTGTCGCGAGCTAATAAATGAGGACCGCCGTCTAACATTAGCACTTGCTGAAATCTATAATCGAAACGATGTTGCTCTTGATATGGTTGAGATTTACTTTCGGAAAACTCTTAAAATACTTGGAGAGAAAAAAGTAGCAATCTCGCTGTCTTTCTTAAAAGGGAATTAGGCAATAAGGCTTATGAGTACGCCGAAAAATCCAGCAAACTAGCTCTGTCCTTAACTATTGCAAAACTGATAATCAGTAGTGGTGATTTTCATGAGTCGCATATCAGAATGGTCAATTCATTATCATCAATGTATGTTAGCGGCTAATAAGCTAAAATTCCAGGATTCAGCATATTATCAGGCCTTGTACCAACAGAATCTTGAGATGCTTTACTTTCTTATTGAACCACAAATGACAAAAATAATTTATCAAGTTGAATCAGGTGGAAACAATGAGGAAATAATTGGGGATGCTTTATATGAGTTATTAAAAAGATGAAACGAGCAATATTATGGTTTCTGCAGTCCTATATCTATTACATCCCTATAGCACTCATCGTTGCTGGTGCTTATATATTCGCACGTTTCCTGCCTGACTATTTTGGCATTCTTACCTTTGCATGGATCATCATTGTTACCTATTTTTAGGCTTTGTTGAATAAATCGAACTTTTGCTGAGTTGAAGGATCAGATCACGTATCTTCCCGACAACGCAGACCGTTCCGTGGCAAAGCAAAAGTTCAAAATCACCAACTGGCCCACCTACAATAA
>NZ_CDRQYH010000078.1:0-16690 GCF_977039595.1 Enterobacter sp. | reverse complement strand
CGGTGCCTTACCGCTTGGCGATACCCCAACAATTTGTTTTGATTACCGAAAAATCGACAATCTTAATTTGGTGGCTACGACGGGATTCGAACCTGTGACCCCATCATTATGAGTGATGTGCTCTAACCAACTGAGCTACGTAGCCAGTACTGCAATCTTCGATGGCTGGGGTACCTGGATTCGAACCAGGGAATGCCGGTATCAAAAACCGGTGCCTTACCGCTTGGCGATACCCCAATACCGCGGAGAACCGCAAAATCGAAGAAATATGGCTGGGGTACCTGGATTCGAACCAGGGAATGCCGGTATCAAAAACCGGTGCCTTACCGCTTGGCGATACCCCATCCGTGCAACGCTTACCCGGGAATGGTGCGGGAGGCGAGACTTGAACTCGCACACCTTGCGGCGCCAGAACCTAAATCTGGTGCGTCTACCAATTTCGCCACTCCCGCAAAAAAGATGGTGGCTACGACGGGATTCGAACCTGTGACCCCATCATTATGAGTGATGTGCTCTAACCAACTGAGCTACGTAGCCATCTTTTTTCGCGTTACCTTATCGGCGTTGCGGGGCGCATTATGCGTATAGACCCTTGCAGCGTCAACACCTTTTTCAACGAAAATAGCCGGAATGTGACTGTTTGGTTAGGTTGCGAACAGCGTGACCGAATATTCGGCAATTATTGGTTATTAATCAGATTTAGGCGGTGAAATGTGAGGCAAAAAAAACAGGCCCCTGAGGGGCCTGATTGCGATCTAGGTGATTATTTGTAGGCTGACTGATGGACGCCTACCGCGCGTCCTGATGGATCGTTCATGGATTTGAACGATTCATCCCATTCAATCGCTTTGGCAGAAGAGCAGGCGACGGAAGGGCCACCCGGTACGCACTCCGCAGCACTCGGCACCGGGAACAATTCTTCAAAAATTTCACGGTAGAGATACGCTTCTTTCGAGCCCGGCGTGTTGTACGGGAAGCGGAAGCTTGCGGTTTCCAGCTGTTGATCAGAAACCTGTTTCGCCGCGACCTCTTTCAGGGTGTCGATCCAGCTATAGCCTACACCATCGGAGAACTGCTCTTTCTGACGCCATGCGACGCTCGCCGGCAGGTAGGATTCAAAACATTCGCGCAGGATATGTTTTTCCATTTTGCCGTTGCCGCACATCTTGTCCTGCGGGTTGATGCGCATTGCCACGTCGAGGAATTTCTTATCCAGGAACGGCACGCGTGCTTCTACGCCCCACGCCGACATTGCTTTGTTGGCACGCGCGCAGTCGAACATGTGCAACGCCTGCAGCTTACGCACGGTCTCTTCATGCAGCTCTTTAGCGTTTGGCGCTTTGTGGAAGTACAGGTAGCCGCCAAACACTTCGTCAGAACCTTCACCGGAGAGCACCATCTTGATGCCCATCGCCTTGATCTTACGCGACATCAGGTACATCGGCGTTGAGGCGCGGATGGTGGTCACGTCATAGGTTTCAATGTGATAGATCACATCGCGGATCGCATCCAGACCTTCCTGCACGGTGAAATGAATTTCGTGGTGCACGGTGCCGAGGTGGTTTGCCACTTCCTGCGCGGCTTTAAGGTCAGGAGCACCTTCCAGGCCCACGGCAAAAGAGTGCAGCTGTGGCCACCAGGCTTCTGAGCGCTCCTGATCCTCCACGCGACGAGCCGCAAATTTCTTGGTGATTGCCGAGATCACGGAGGAGTCCAGGCCGCCTGAGAGCAGCACGCCGTAAGGTACGTCTGACATCAGGTGGCTTTTCACGGAATCTTCCAGGGCCTGACGCAGCTCGGCTTTGTCCGTGACGTTGTCTTTTACCGCGTCGTAGTCGAACCAGTCACGCTGGTAATACTGACGGATCTCGCCGTCTTTGCTCCACAGATAGCTGCCTGCCGGGAACTCTTTAATGGTGCGGCAGACCGGTACCAGGGCTTTCATTTCAGAGGCAACGTAGAAGTTGCCGTGCTCATCGTGACCCATGTACAGCGGGATAATACCGATATGGTCACGGCCAATCAGGTAAGCGTCTTTTTCGCTGTCGTACAGGGCAAAGGCAAACATGCCCTGCAGGTCGTCCAGGAACTCGGGACCTTTCTCCTGATACAGCGCCAGGATCACTTCACAGTCAGAGCCGGTCTGGAATGCGTAGCGGTCGCCGTATTCGGCGCGCAGTGCCTGGTGGTTATAGATCTCACCGTTGACAGCCAGCGCGTGCGTTTTTTTCTCGTTATACAGCGGCTGTGCACCGGCGTTGACGTCAACAATAGACAGACGTTCGTGAGCCAGAATTGCTTTGTCACTGGCGTAAACGCCTGACCAGTCCGGGCCGCGATGGCGCATCAGGCGGGACAGTTCGAGTGCCTTTTTACGCAGTTCGCCCGCGTCAGTTTTAATATCCAGTACGCCAAAAATTGAACACATAACCTTCTCCGTTAACCCTGTTGCTTTGTAATGTTGCTTGCTTATGAAAATGCCGCAAAGGGGCAGGGCGCGCAAGCGTTTTACGGGTGAAAACGGAAATAGTGCAATAGTGATTGCGGAATAGTGAAAAAAGAGTACGCCATGAGTTCTTTTATTGATGATTATGCAATGAAATGTGCTTTTTGTTAGATGGAGTTTTATTTGTGTAGGCCATAAATGAAAAACCACGCCCTGAGGCGTGGTTCGGTATCAGATGATGTCAATTTCATCGACGGAGGGGTAAATCCAGCTCGGCCGGAACGGCATCGAATCAATGTCATCAAGTTGAGAGACGCCGGACAGGACCAGAATCGTCTCCAGACCCGCCTGGAAACCGGCCAGAATATCGGTGCGCAGGTTGTCGCCGACAATAACGGTTTCTTCAGAGTGGGCCTGCATCTTGTTGAGCGCGGCACGAATAATCCACGGGCTCGGTTTACCGACCACGAACGGCTGACGACCTGAGATTTTCTCGATACCGGCGCAGAGCGCGCCGCAGGCCGGATAAAAACCACGGCCATGCGTATCCGGGTTGGTGGCGATAAAGCGCGCACCGCTGGCGACAAAGTATGCTGCTTTATGCATCATCTCCCAGTTAAAGGAACGCGTCTCGCCGACAATCACAAAGTCCGGGTTCACGTCAGTGATGGTAAAGCCCGCTTTGTAGAGCTCGTGTATCAGCGCACCTTCACCCACCACGTAGGCTTTCTTTCCTTCCTGACGCTTCAGAAAATCCGCCGTGGCCATCGCCGAGGTATAAAACACGCTGTCCGGGACGTCGACGCCTGCGGTGGCAAAGCGGTTTGCCAGATCCTGACCGGTTTGAGAAGGGTAGTTCGTGAGCAGAACCAGTGGCATTCCTTTGTCGATGATGCGGTGAAGAAACTCCGCAGCACCCGGCACGGCAACGTTGTCGTGCATCAGCACGCCGTCGATATCACAAATTACGTTCTTAATGGTCATGGATATTCCGACTTCAAAAAAAGAAGGCGTTACTATAAGGTTCGATCAGCTTTCCAGCAAATGCTGGAGCAGAATTCCGTTGAGCATGGCGCGTTTGACCAACGCGAACGCGCCAATCGCCGAGCGATGGTCAAGCTTTGAACGAACCACCGGAAGATTCTGGCGGAATGCTTTCAGCGCCTGGGTGTTAATACAGCCTTCAATCGCAGGGAGCAGAACCTTTTCCGCTTCCACAATTTCACCGGCGATCACCACTTTTTGTGGGTTAAACAGGTTAATGGCAATGGCGATGGTTTTCCCCAGATGACGTCCAACCTGCTCGATCACTTCGCAGGCCAGCGCGTCGCCTTTATTAGCGGCTTTGCAGATGGTGCCTATCTTGCAGTCGTCCAGCGTGACGCGGCTTTGATAACCCTGTTCAAGCAGATGGCGAACGCGCTGCTCGATGGCCGTGTTGGCGGCGATGGTTTCAAGGCAGCCAAAGTTGCCGCAGTGGCAGCGCTCCCCGAGAGGTTCAACCTGAATGTGGCCGATCTCTCCGACGTTACCGTTGCGCCCAATAAAAATCCGGCCGTTAGAGATAATGCCTGCACCCGTACCGCGGTGGACGCGCACCAGAATAGAGTCTTCACAGTCCTGGCTCGCACCAAAGTAGTGCTCCGCCAGCGCCAGAGAGCGGATGTCGTGACCCACAAAGCAGGTCACTTTAAAACGCTTTTCCAGCGCGTCGACCAGCCCCCAGTTTTCAACCTGAATGTGCGGCATATAGCGGATCACGCCGCTTTCCGGGTCGACCAGACCGGGCAGGATCACGGAGATGGCAATGAGTTCGCGGATCTTGCGCTGACAGCTTTCAGTAAACTGCGCGATGGTATTGAGCAGCGCATGTTCCAGCGTCTCCTGGGTGCGTTCCGGAAGAGGGTAGTGTTCTTCCGCAATGGCTTTACTGCTCAGATCGTACAGCGTGAGGGTGGTATCATGGCGCCCCAGACGGACGCCAATTGCCTGAAAATTGCGGGTTTCGGTAATAATAGAGATGGCGCGGCGGCCCCCGGTGGAGGCCTGCTGATCGACTTCTTTGATCAGACCGCGCTCAATGAGCTGGCGGGTAATTTTTGTCACGCTGGCGGGAGCAAGCTGGCTTTGTTCGGCTATCTGAATCCGCGAGATGGGGCCGTGCTGGTCAATCAGGCGGTATACCGCCGCACTGTTAAGTTGTTTAACGAGATCGACATTACCGATTTGAGCTTGTCCGCCAGGTGTCATACTTTTACTTACTCAGTGACGACCTCGTTACCATTAACGATGGTCTTAATAATTTTATAATCGTGTGTGAATGCCGTCAGGTTTGCAACCATACCTGGTGCAATTCCGCCGAGCTGTTTATCCACGCCCATTGCGCGAGCCGGATACAGGGTTGCCATGCGCAGGACTTCATCAAGCGCAATCCCGCAATGTTCTACCAGGTTACGCACCCCTTCAATCATGGTCAAAGAGGAACCGCTCAGCGTACCGTTTTCATCCACACACAGTCCATTGCGGTAGTATATTGTTTTACCGGCAAAAATGAACTGCTCAATATTTGCACCTGCCGGTGCGGTGGCATCCGTCACCAGACAAAGCTTGTCACCTTTCAGCCGCTTAGCGTTGCGAATGTTGGTGTAATCGACGTGTAAGCCGTCAGCAATAATGCCGCAGTAGACGTCTGGCTCATCCAGAATCGCCCCGACCAGACCCGGTTCACGGCCTGTGATATACGGCATGGCGTTGTAAAGGTGAGTTGCGAAAGTAATTCCCGCGCGGAAACCGGCTTTCGCTTCTTTCAGCGTTGCGTTTGAGTGGCCTGCTGAAACGATAATCCCGGCGGCGGCCAGCTTGCTGATGACATCCGTACCCGTCATTTCAGGCGCCAGCGTCACTTTGGTGATCACATCGGCGTTGGCACACATGTAGTCAACCAGCTCTGCATCAGGTTTACGCACGTAGTCCGGGTTATGCGTTCCTTTCTTGACCATATTCAGCCATGGCCCTTCAAGGTGCAGACCCAGCGCCTGGTTAGGATGTTTGGCCAGGTATTCTCGCATCACGCGGATACCCTGCTTCATAAGGTCATCACTGCTGGTGATGAGCGTTGGCAGATAGCTGGTGCAGCCCGATTTCTCGTTGGCTTTCTGCATGATCTCCAGCGTTTCTACCGTCACCGCATCCGCGGTGTCATTGAATTGCACACCGCCGCAGCCGTTGAGCTGCACGTCGATGAAACCGGGGGAGATTACTGCTCCATTGAGTGAGCGCTGTTCAATCTCCGGCGGCAGTTCTGCCAGCGGGCAAACACGTTCAATCAGGCCATCAGCGATAACAATCGCATGGTCATCCAGAATTTCATGGCCGGTATAAATCCGACCGTGGGTTAAAGCGTACATAACGACCCCCGGTTAAAAAAAGCGGCCGCCTCTTGATGAAGAGGCGGTTATTCAATTACAGACCTTTGATGTTCTCAGCTTCTAACTCGTTGAAGTACTTCAGCGTTTTAACCTTCAGCTCCATCGTGGACGGCTCGTCGCAGACGATGACTGATTTCGGATGCAGCTGCAGGCAGCTTATGGTCCACATATGGTTTACGTTGCCTTCAACGGCAGCCTGGAGCGCCTGGGCTTTCACGCTGCCCAGCACCAGAATCATCACTTCTTCAGCATCCAGCAGGGTGCCTACGCCTACGGTCAGGGCGTATTTTGGAACCTGGTTAACATCGCCGTCAAAGAAGCGGGAGTTTGCCACGCGCGTGTCATGGGTCAGCGTTTTAATACGGGTGCGGGAAGCCAGAGATGACGCCGGTTCGTTAAACGCGATGTGACCATCATTACCTACACCACCCATAAACAGGTGGATCTTACCGTAAGAACGGATTTTTTCTTCATACTGACGGCATTCTGCGTCAATATCAGGCGCGTTTCCATTCAGCAGGTTAATATTTTCAGCTGGAATATCAACGTGATCAAAGAAATTACGGTGCATAAAGCTATGGTAGCTTTCCGGGTGATCTTTCGGTAAGCCAACGTATTCATCCATGTTGAATGTCACAACATGCTTGAAGCTAACCTGGCCTGCTTTATGCATCTCAACCAGCGCCTTGTAGGCAGTCAGCGGTGTGCCGCCTGTCGGAAGTCCAAGAACGAAAGGACGATCGGCAGTTGGTTTAAAGGCGTTGATACGGTTAACGATATGGCGAGCGGCCCATTTACCAACTTGTTCAGCAGTTGCCAGGGGAATCAGTCTCATTGTTCACCTCAAGAGTTAAAGTAGAAGAGTGGGCGGATAGCTATCGGAACCTGATACTTAAGCGTAACCTGGAAACTTTCAGGCCGGATCAATCCGTCTTGATTTTTTGAATGATAAAATAAGTTTTCACTGTTAGCCAGTGTAAGGAAGGGTTAATAACGATATTTGGTGACAAAAATCACAAAAAGTACGCGTTTAATTTGCGATACGAATTAATTTTTCACACACTCACAATGCCAGTGAAGCATCAACTGTATCTATAGTTCGTGACACAATAAAAAACAGAGCTGAGAACATGCCTTAAACGGGGTCTCATAGGGGGAAGAAAGTGAGTATTCTAGGTTATTTACAAAAGGTTGGCCGCGCACTTATGGTGCCGGTCGCCACGCTGCCTGCCGCAGCCATCCTGATGGGTGTCGGCTACTGGATCGACCCCAACGGCTGGGGTAATACCAGCGCGCTGGCGGCGTTCTTTATCAAGTCAGGTTCCGCCATTATCGACAATATGTCCGTGTTGTTCGCGATTGGTGTGGCTTACGGTATGTCCAAAGACAAAGACGGTGCCGCTGCGCTGACCGGTTTTGTCGGTTTCCTCGTCTTAACCACTCTCTGCTCACCTGCAGCAGTGGCCATGATCCAAAAAATTCCGGCGGACCAGGTTCCGGCGGCATTCGGTAAGATCAGCAACCAGTTTGTCGGTATCCTTGTGGGTATCATCTCTGCCGAACTGTATAACCGCTTCAGCAGCGTAGAGCTGCCAAAAGCGCTCTCCTTCTTTAGCGGCCGCCGTCTGGTCCCTATCCTGACCTCGTTTGTGATGATCGTTGTCGCGTTCATCATGATGTACGTCTGGCCGATGATTTTCGACGGTCTGGTGAACTTCGGTGAGCACATCCAGAAACTGGGTTCTGTCGGTGCGGGCGTGTACGCGTTCTTCAACCGTCTGCTGATCCCGGTTGGTCTGCACCACGCGCTGAACTCCGTGTTCTGGTTCGACGTTGCCGGTATTAACGATATCCCTAACTTCCTGGGTGGCGCACAGTCCATCGAAGCAGGTAAAGCGGTTGTCGGTATCACCGGTCGTTACCAGGCGGGCTTCTTCCCGATCATGATGTTTGGTCTGCCGGGTGCTGCGCTGGCTATCTACCACTGCGCGCGTCCAGAGAACAAAGCGAAAGTGCTGGGTATCATGATGGCGGGCGCGTTCGCGGCCTTCTTCACCGGTATCACCGAGCCGCTGGAGTTCTCCTTCATGTTCGTGGCGCCGGTTCTGTATGTGATCCACGCCGTGCTGACCGGTATCTCCGTGTTCATCGCTGCCAGCATGCAGTGGATTGCCGGTTTCGGCTTCAGCGCCGGTCTGGTGGATATGGTGCTTTCGTCCCGTAACCCGCTGGCGACCCACTGGTGGATGCTGATCCCGCAAGGTCTGGTGTTCTTCGCGATCTACTACGTAGTGTTCCGTTTCACTATCACCAAATTTAACCTCATGACACCGGGTCGTGAACTGGCCGTGGCCGGTAGCGAAGCGGATGGTCAGGATGTGAACGTGAGCGGTGCTCAGGACCAGGACGTTTCAGGTCTGGCGCGTCAGTACATCGCCGCAGTAGGCGGTTCTGACAACCTGACCGGTATCGATGCCTGTATCACTCGCCTGCGTCTGAACGTCAAAGACTCTTCCCTGGTGAACGAAGCGCTGGCCAAACGTCTGGGCGCGTCCGGTGTTATCCGCCTGAACAAAACCAGCGTGCAGATTATCGTTGGCTTTGTGGCAGAGAAAATTGCTAATGCCATGAAAACTACCGGCCCGGTAGCCGCAGCAGAAGCTTCTGTCGCACCTGCCGCCGCGCCAGCGGCTGCAAAACCGCAGGCGGTACCCAACGCCAAAACGATAGCCGCGCTGGTTTCACCGGTAACCGGTGAAGTCGTTGCGATTGAGCAGGTGCCTGACGAAGCCTTCGCCAGCAAAGCGGTCGGTGACGGTGTGGCGGTGAAACCAACGGACAAAACCGTTGTGTCTCCGGCTGCCGGTACCATCGTGAAAATCTTCAACACCAACCATGCGTTCTGCCTCGAAACCGAAAATGGCGCGGAGATCGTTGTCCATATGGGTATCGATACCGTTGCGCTGAACGGCCAGGGCTTTACTCGTCTGGTGGAAGAGGGCGCTGAAGTGGTGGCTGGGCAGCCGATTCTGGAAATGGATCTGGACTTCCTGAACGCCAACGCGCGCTCCATGATAAGTCCGGTCGTTTGCAGCAACATCGACGACTTCAGCGGCCTGGTCATTCAGGCGAAAGGTCAGGTTGTTGCGGGTCAAACACCGCTGTACGAGATTAAAGGCAAGTAATCGCTCCTGAGTAGAGTCATGCCTTAAGCGGCGGGGGAGATCCTCCGCCGCTTTTTTTTGCAGCAAATGCCCCCATTATTTTCTTCAGAGACGTTTTAAGGGTTGTCACTACGTCCGGCTTATAAGATCATATGCCGTTATACGTTGTTTACGCTTTGAGGAATCCACGATGAGTGAGGCTGAAGCCCGCCCGAGTAACTTTATTCGTCAGATCATCGATGAAGATCTGGCCAGTGGTAAGCACACCACAATTCATACCCGCTTTCCGCCGGAGCCGAACGGCTACCTGCATATCGGGCATGCGAAGTCCATCTGCCTGAACTTTGGCATTGCGCAAGACTACCAGGGACAGTGCAACCTGCGTTTCGATGACACCAACCCAGTAAAAGAAGACATCGAATACGTTGAGTCCATTAAGAACGACGTGCAATGGCTGGGCTTCAACTGGTCTGGCGATATCTGCTACTCCTCTGACTATTTTGATCAGCTGTACGCCTATGCGGTAGAGCTTATCAACAAGGGTCTGGCGTATGTCGACGAGCTGTCTGCTGACGAGATCCGTGAGTATCGCGGTACGCTGACCGCACCGGGCAAAAACAGCCCGTTCCGCGACCGCAGCGTGGAAGAGAACCTGGCGCTGTTTGAAAAAATGCGTGCCGGTGGCTTCGAAGAAGGCAAAGCGTGCCTGCGTGCCAAAATCGACATGGCGTCTCCGTTCATCGTGATGCGCGATCCGGTGCTGTACCGCATTAAGTTTGCGGAACACCACCAGACCGGCAACAAGTGGTGCATCTACCCGATGTACGACTTTACCCACTGCATCAGCGATGCGCTGGAAGGCATTACGCACTCCCTGTGTACGCTGGAGTTCCAGGACAACCGTCGTCTGTACGACTGGGTTCTGGATAACATCACCATTCCTGTGCATCCGCGCCAGTACGAGTTCTCTCGCCTGAACCTGGAATACACCGTGATGTCCAAGCGTAAGCTGAACCTGCTGGTGACCGACAAGCACGTTGAGGGCTGGGATGATCCACGTATGCCTACCATTTCTGGTCTGCGTCGCCGTGGTTACACTGCCGCCTCTATTCGTGAGTTCTGCAAACGTATCGGCGTGACCAAGCAGGACAACACCATCGAGATGGCGTCCCTTGAATCATGCATTCGCGAAGATCTCAACGAAAACGCTCCGCGCGCGATGGCGGTTATCGATCCGGTGAAACTGGTTATCGAAAATTATCCGCAGGGTGAAAGCGAGCTGGTCGCCATGCCTAACCATCCGAACAAACCGGAAATGGGAAGCCGTGACGTGCCGTTCAGCGGCGAGATCTGGATTGACCGCGCTGACTTCCGCGAAGAAGCCAACAAACAGTACAAGCGTCTGGTGCTGGGTAAAGAAGTGCGTCTGCGTAATGCCTACGTCATCAAAGCCGAGCGCGTAGAGAAAGATGCAGAAGGGAATATCACCACCATCTTCTGTTCTTATGATGCTGAAACGCTGAGCAAAGATCCTGCGGATGGCCGCAAGGTGAAAGGCGTTATCCACTGGGTGAGCGCATCCCACGCGCTGCCGGTAGAAATTCGTCTGTACGATCGTCTGTTCAGCGTGCCTAACCCTGGTGCTGCGGAAGACTTCCTGGCGACCATCAACCCGGAATCTCTGGTGATCAAGCAGGGTTATGCGGAGCCTTCTCTGAAAAACGCTGAAGCAGGCAAAGCGTTCCAGTTCGAACGTGAAGGTTACTTCTGCCTGGACAGCCGTCACAGCACGGCAGAAAAACCGGTATTTAACCGTACCGTAGGTCTGCGTGATACCTGGACGAAGATCGGCGAATAATATTGCTGGTCTGGTCAATGAGAGACAAACGCCGCACTATGCGGCGTTTTTTTATTTAACGATCAGGGTATTAAGCCAGGGCCTAAAAAGGTGTGATAAAAATATCAGGTCAATGAGGTGCTACTTATTTTTCAAAAAAAATTTTGTGTCATTAGGAAAAACAAAAAGGTTATAAGAAAGGGAAGATGTTTCTCGTCTAGCCACTGAAATACTTGAAAATTCCCCGCCATTCCTCGCCTCCCTGCAAATGTTACAAAGCACTACTAATTATGTGCACTTCGTCATAATCCTGACTTTTGTCCGCTAAAAAGCATTGATAATTCGCGTCGCGAAAAATAACCTAACGACGGTATTTAATTCGAGGGTATTTAAAACTACCCCTGACCATTTGGTCTTTTTTATTTACGCCGTTTCAGGCGTTTTAATTCGTCAAAGAGGAATAATCTATGCGTACGTTCAGTGGCAAACGTAGTGCGCTGGCGCTGGCTATTGCCGGTGTGACAGCAATGTCGGGCCTGGTGGTGACACCAGAGGCGAAAGCGGCGGGCTTCATCGACGATTCTACCCTCACGGGCGGTATCTATTACTGGCAGCGTGAACGTGACCGTAAAGACGTCACCGAAGACAAATACAAAACCAACCTTTCTCATTCCACCTGGAACGCCAACCTGGACTTCCAGTCAGGCTATGCCGCGGATATGTTCGGTCTGGATATTGCTGCGTTTACCGCGATTGAAATGGCGGAAAACGGCGACAGCGCCCACCCGAACGAAATTGCCTTCTCCTCCAGCAATAAAGCGTATAAAGAAGACTGGTCCGGGGATAAGAGCGGCATCAGCCTTTACAAAGCCGCTGCAAAATTTAAATACGGTCCGGTATGGGCGCGCGGTGGTTATATTCAGCCAACTGGCCAGACCCTGTTAGCACCGCACTGGAGTTTTATGCCGGGTACCTATCAGGGTGCGGAAGCCGGGGCGAACTTTGACTACGGTGATGCGGGTGCGTTGAGCTTCTCCTATATGTGGACCAACGAGTACAAAGCACCCTGGCACATCGAGATGGACAAGTTCTACCAGAACGATAAGAAAACCAAAGTCGATTATCTCCACTCGCTGGGGGCGAAATACGACTTCAAAAACGATCTGGTTCTCGAAGCAGCATTTGGCCAGGCGCAAGGGTATATCGATCAGTACTTTGCCAAGGCCAGCTATAAGTTTGATGTCGCGGGTAGCCCGCTGAGTACCAGCTATCAGTTCTACGGTACGCGCGACAAAGTCAGCAACGGTGGCGTCAATGACATTTATGATGGCACCGCGTGGCTGCAGGCGCTAACCTTCGGCTATAAGGTCGGTCAGGTTGATTTACGTCTGGAAGGAACATGGGTGAAGGCGGAAGGGCAGCAGGGCTACTTCCTGCAGCGTATGACCCCGACCTATGCCTCATCCAACGGTCGTCTTGATATCTGGTGGGATAACCGCTCAGACTTCAACGCCGACGGCGAGAAAGCGGTCTTCTTCGGCGCAATGTACGACCTGAAAAACTGGAACCTGCCTGGCTGGGCGGTGGGCGCTTCTTACGCTTACGCCTGGGATGCAAAACCAGCCGATATGGCAACTCCGGACGCATACTACGATCCCAACTATCGCCTGAAAGAGTCTTCCTACAGCCTCGATGCTATCTATACCCTGCAGGATGGCCGCGCGAAAGGCACAATGTTCAAACTGCACTTCACTCAGTATGACAACCACTCCGATATCCCGAGCTACGCGGGCGGTTACGGCAACATCTTCCAGGATGAACGTGACGTGAAATTCATGGTTATCGCACCGTTCACTATCTTCTGATGAATCTTCCGGCGGGTTAGATCCCGCCGGACCGGAGACTGCATATGATGAAAAAAATCGTAATCGTCGCGTTGCTGGCATCAGGGCTGGTGGCGTGTGCTCAGAGTGAGGCACCGAAAGAAGATTCCCGGCTGAAGGAGGCCTATAGCGCCTGTATTAATACAGCAGAAGGATCGCCGGAGAAAATTGAAGCCTGTCAGAGCGTTTTGAACGTGCTGAAGAAAGAGAAAGCGCATGAGCAGTTTGCGACGCGGGAGAATGTCCGCGTGATGGATTACCAGGCCTGTATCCAGGCGCGTAAAACCGGTAACGATCAGGAAGTGACCAAGCGTTGCGATAAGATCTGGAACGAGATACGCAACAATAATAAATAAGTTGCTTTACGCCCGGTGGCGCTGCGCTTACCGGGCTTTTTTCTGGCAAAAAAAAGCCAACCTTTCGGCTGGCTCAGAGTATGAACACTTGATTATTTTGCGTCGTGCGCGTGGTCATCTTCGCGGCAGTCGCCTTCAGCACAGTGACCGTAAAGATACAGGCTGTGGTTGGTCAGGCGGATACCGTGACGCGCGGCGATTTCACGCTGGCGCGCTTCGATGGAATCATCGCTGAATTCAATGACCTTGCCGCAGTCGAGGCAGATCAGATGATCGTGGTGCTGCTGCTGGGTCAGTTCGAAAACAGATTTACCGCCTTCGAAATTATGACGGGTGACAATGCCCGCGTCATCAAACTGGTTCAGCACGCGATAGACGGTAGCCAGCCCAATCTCTTCACCCATGTCGATAAGACGTTTATAAAGGTCTTCCGCACTGACATGGTGATTGTCTGGACCCTGAAGCACTTCGAGGATTTTTAACCGAGGAAGCGTAACTTTCAGGCCAGCCTTCTTTAATGCGGTATTGTTGTCAGTCATGCGGAATCTGTCCTGTTGCTAAACGATTCACTTCTGTAGGAAGTGACAGAAAATGCACCTGGGATAATGCGTCTCATTATAGAACTGCCATGGCTAAATGAAAACTGCAAGTCTCAGGCAAAATATGCTTATAAAAATGGGGTATCACCAACAAACTTGCTCTATGGAAAACCACATTTTATCAGGGAGACATTGTACAGGTCTGGGCGAAAAAGTTAAAAGATTGTAGCGATTAATTTAATCGGTTTGACCTGGGGCATGGGCGCAACCGCAGTTGCGCCGCGATAAAATCAGGCGTTCAGAATATCATCAAGGTGCAGTTCTTCACGGATCTGCTTCACCCACTTCTCAACGCGCTCGGCGGTCAGTTCTGGCTGACGGTCTTCGTCGATGGCCAGACCCACGAAATGATCGTCATCGGCCAGGCCTTTAGACGCTTCGAAGTGGTAACCAGCGGTCGGCCAGTGGCCTACGATAACCGCGCCATTCGGCTCAATGATGTCGCGGATGGTACCCAGCGCGTCACAGAAATACTCAGCGTAGTCTTCCTGGTCACCGCAGCCAAACAGGGCAACCAGCTTACCGTTGAAGTCCACTTCTTCCAGCGTCGGGAAGAAATCATCCCAGTCGCATTGGGCTTCACCGTAGTACCAGGTTGGGATACCCAGCAGCAGAATGTCATAGCCTTCCAGATCTTCTTTGCTGCTCTTGGCAATGTCATGCACATCAGCAACGTCTTTACCGAGCTGTTTTTGAATGTTTTTTGCGATATTTTCGGTATTGCCGGTATCACTGCCAAAGAAAATGCCGATGATTGCCATGAGTAAAATAACCTCTTGAAACTTAATAGTATGGTGGCGCAATTCGGCCACGGATAAGGGCAATAATAGCAGAACTGGCAACCCTGCGGAAACAGCTATCGCGCAGGACTGCACTCTGTGCTACATGAAAAGGGTAATAAAGGGGATTTTCAGACTTATGCCTGGCTGCGTAACGCCTCAAGCTGGGCGATTAACATCTCTTCAATGAGCTCGCTTCGGCTGATATTTCGCGCGTCAGCCAGCTCGTTCAGCGCATCGACGGCGTCGGCGTTAAGCTTCAGTTCGACACGCTTAAGCCCGCGATTTTTATCGCGTTTAAGCTGATTGCGTTTATTGATACGCAGCTGTTCATCGCGCGAAAGCGGATTCGTCTTCGGTCGTCCCGGGCGACGCTCATTCGCGAACAGATCTAGTGTCGTACGGTCCGTTTGTTCTTTGGCCATGATTCTGAGACTTCGGGGGAAACACGCCGCCCTGCTAATGCCCGGGCGATAAGCGCGCCATCATACATCACCAAAAACGGCACGCCAACGACTGGAAGCCCGCAGCCTTCCAGTCGCTTTCTTTTTAATCAATTTGTCGTATCAGCGAGATAGCGGCGAATGGCGCGCAGCACAGCATCGGGTTTTTCTGCATGCACCCAGTGTCCGGCACCGGCAATCACGTGGGCGCGAGCCTGCGGGAATTGGGCCAGCAGCGTGTCGCGGTACGCGTCGGTAACGTAAGGAGAGTTACCGCCGCGAATAAAGAGGGTAGGGTGTGGCCAGGCGGGGACGGTTTCCCAGCCCACGATGTTATTGTACTGATTCCAGAGCACCGGCACGTTAAAACGCCATTGGCCGTCAACAAACGACTTCAGCAGGAACTGGACGACGCCTTCTTCATCAAGATGCTCACGCATGACGGCAGCCGCCTGTTGGCGAGTCGCGACGCCCGCTTCGGTGACCGCATTGATGGCGGCAAAAATTTCGTCGTGGCGGCGGACGTCGTAATCCACGGGCGCAACATCAATTACAACCAGGCCGTTAATACGCTCCGGGGCCAGTGCCGTCAGGGCCATCACCGCTTTGCCACCCATTGAATGCCCGATGAGGGTCACCTTTTGCAGGTCGTTGGCATCCAGCGTATCCAGCAGATCCTGCGCCATCGCCGCGTAGGTCATCTCGTCGGATCGGCCGGAAAGACCGTGATTGCGCATATCGACCTGTAAAATATCGTGGTCAGTAACCAGATCGCGCGCCAGCACGCCCAGGTTATCCAGGCTGCCAAAAAGCCCGTGAACCAGTACGATGGGAGAATTATTGTTCGGCGATTGTGCAGTTTGCGCTCGGGTATTCAATTTCATGGCAAAGTTCTTTTTTTACGTATGTCAGGTTAGGGTATCATGTTGACCATTCTGCCGCCCGGCTGCAAGGTTCCAGTTTAATCTGACTTTTGCCGCCAACCTGGTTTGACGCTATCCGCTGTTGGGATTTGACCTTATAATCCCAATGACTTGTATTCAGATAAGATATCGCACTGGATTAAGATGAAAACAATCGAAGTTGATGACGAACTCTATCAGTATATTGCCAGCCAGACGCGGCATATCGGGGAGAGCGCGTCCGACATTTTACGGCGCATGCTTAAAATTTCCGCCGCTTCACAGCCTGCTACCCCAGTCACCAAAGATGTCGTGTCTCAGCCAAGCGTTGTTGCACAAGCAAAACCTGCCGTGACGCCGGCAAAAGATAAAGTGCGTGCGATGCGCGAGCTGCTGCTCTCCGATGAATACGCGGAGCAGAAAAAGGCGGTTAACCGCTTTATGCTGGTGCTGTCTACACTTTACTCACTGGATAACAAAGCGTTTGCTGAAGCGACCGAGTCGCTGCACGGTCGTACTCGCGTCTATTTCGCGGGCGACGAGCAAACGCTGCTGCAAAATGGCAATCAAACCAAACCCAAACATGTTCCTGGCACCCCATACTGGGTGATCACCAATACCAATACGGGCCGTAAGTGCAGCATGATTGAACACATCATGCAGTCCATGCAGTTCCCGGCGGAATTGATTGAAAAGGTTTGCGGTACAATTTAACCCTTGCATCAGAAGGACCCGGTAATGGCAAATCACAGCCGTGCAGGCCAACCTGCACAACAAAGCGATTTGATTAACGTCGCTCAGCTGACCGCGCAGTATTACGTGCTGAAACCGGTCGTGGGCAACGCAGAACACG
>NZ_CDRQYH010000077.1:0-16953 GCF_977039595.1 Enterobacter sp. | reverse complement strand
TGGCAGGACGGGGCGACGGAAGCGGAAGTCCGCGCTTTCCTCTCAACCCGCGGTATGCCGCTGAGCGATACGCCGGCGGATCATATCGGTACGCTGCTGCTTGCTGCCTCCTGGATCGAAGACAACGCCGGGGATGATGAGAACGAAGCTATCGAAACCCTGTTCGAAACGTACCTGCTGCCGTGGGTCGGAACATTCCTTGGTAAAGTCGAAGCGCATGCTACCTCGCCATTCTGGAGAACGCTGGCACCGCTGACCCGCGACGCGATCGCGGCGATGTGGGATGAGCTGGAAGAAGAGAATGAAGAGTGATTTAGATCACATAAATTCTGCAACTACGCATTTCAATTTGCAAATAATGTGCTTCTGATCGCATTTCTATGGTGCGCTTCTGCTAAGATGCGCGCCATGAACATATTACTTTGTATCGCAATAACGACGGGCATTCTCTCCGGGCTTTGGGTATGGGTGGCCATGTCTCTCGGATTACTCAGCTGGGCCGGATTCCTTGGCTGTACGGCCTATTTCGCCTGCCCGCAGGGGGGCGTCAAAGGGCTCTTTATCTCTGGCTGCACCCTGATGAGCGGCGTTATCTGGGCGTTGGTGATCATGAAAGGCAGCGCGCTGGCGCCGCATCTGGAGATGCTGGGATACGTGATGACGGGCGTTGTTGCCTTTTTAATGTGCATCCAGGCTAAGCATCTGCTGCTTTCATTTGTTCCTGGAACCTTTATGGGGGCGTGTGCGACCTTTGCAGGGCAGGGTGACTGGAAGCTGGTGGTCCCCTCACTGGCGCTGGGGTTGCTGTTTGGCTATGCCATGAAAAACAGCGGTCTTTGGCTGGCGTCGCGGCGGGAAAAAGCGCAAAACGTCACGGCAGTGAGCGAATAAAAAAAGGCGAGATAATCATCTCGCCTTTTTTATTCGCTTCCTGTCAGGATTCCGGAGGGACTGACATATCGCGGTATTTCACCAGTATCGGGTTCTGCACGTCTGCTTTGTTTTGCAGATCCCACAGCCCGCGGTCAATACCGTCGTTGATTAAGAAGATCACGCCGGTTTCAATGGCTGACATCAGACACATCATGACCGGTTCGTTGGAGGTGTAGCCAATTTCACCCTCCAGCAAACGCTGGTAATCGATGAAGCGGAATACCCCTGCCTGAACTTCATAGGACAGTATGGTTTTGCTGGTGTTCACCGAAGAGAGCACTTCGCCTGTACTGACGTTGACCACACGCAGGTTCACGGCAATTTGGTCGAGCTGGTATTGGGTATCCGCGCCGATACCGAAATACCGCGCGCCCGCTCCACCCGATTTAACGTTACTTTCGTAGCCAATAATCGATCCTTCAATCATCACGTTCGCTGCCGCCAGAGATTCCAGAGGCGTACGGTTATTGGCCGCGACGGTACCATTTTCCTGTGCTGCACGAATGATTTTACGTTCATTCAACAGGTTCTGGAGACCCTGACGTTCCAGGGGAATAAACCAGTGCGAATCCTTGAGCGCGGTAACCAGCATCGCGGTGGCGCTTTGCGGCACGGCCGTGGAGAAGTTACTTGCCGGGTAAGGTTTGAATTGCCCGGTTTCATCCTGAATGTTGTATACGGAGACAAATATTTTCCCCGTTGGAGCAGGTAAATGCGTTAAATCACGATAACTCTGGGCCCGAGGCATTAATGTAGGTTTTGCAGCTTCTTTAGGTGGAGCAGTTAAACAACCGCTCAATAAGCACACTGCAACAAAAATCAGGAAGCGCTGCATGATCGTTGTCCTTATTTAGCTATTGTTTAAAAGTCAGTTGAATTACTTTGTAGACCGGAAACCTGAATGGTGGAGATTCTTCCGGTTTTACGATCGGTCACGTTCAACTGAAGCTGTCCGTCAGTGTTGGCGATATCAACGATAAAGTCGTTGGTCACCATCCGGCCGGGTTTACCGGTATTAATGTTGGTTAGTAACCCACCTAAAATCTGCGACTGAATAGCTTGAGTGAAGTTGTCCAGTGCGGACGGGGTATCAATGCTAAAATCCTTTAAGCTGGGATCCTTATAGGAGTTTTGCGCCTGAGCTTCATTCAGCAGGAACGCGCCGTTGTTAGGGTTACCGCCAAAGTTAGGGTTACGGAACTGAAACGTCATGTTTCCGGCCCAGCTTATGGGTGTTATCAGCATTATCGAAACAACTGCATATGCAATACGCATGACAGCCTCCGCATATCGGTTCGCTAGAACTCGTCTTTTGCTAAATCGCTGGTGCTTAATAGGGCTTTATCTATTTGCAGGCGATTAATAGCGTCTTCTGATTGTGCCAGTGCCAGGGCTACGTTTTTATCGAAGTCCATTTTTGTGGGGAATAAAAACGTTTGATAAATAACGTACTGATTAGCCGTTATTGTTATCCAACTTCCCCATCGTGCACTGGGCCGCTCGTTGATTGTTATATTTCCGGTATAAGTACTGTCCCATTTATCACTAAAGGCACGGTAAAAACTGTGCCCGACCGATGAGACAGTGTGGTCTGTTAACAATCCGGGAACTTCGACCTCGACGGCCTTCAGATTCCCGGCAGCGAGCAGGAAACTCGCTGCGGCGATCCAACTCAACGTGCGCTTCATGTGATTAACGCCTGAGGTTATCGTTTGCCCACGAAACAGCCTGAGTTCTGTTTTTTACAGCTATCTTCTTGAAAAGATTATAAAGGTGCGTCTTTACCGTATTTTCGCTGATAAATAACGAACGGGCGATTTCAATATTTGAAGCACCAATGCGTAACTTATTCAGGATCTCTTTCTCACGGTGCGTGAGCAGTGCTGACTCTGAGCTGTTATAACGATAATTTCCGGAGTGCGTGATGAGATAACTGGCAAGCTTTTGCGAAAAATAACACTCTCCGCGCAATATACCTTGCAGACCCTCAACTACCCGGTCTTCTTCTTCTGTGACGTAGAACACGCCATTGATATGCGGCCAGCTTTCAATATCTCTGAAAGGATATTCGTCAGGCGTATTCAACAATAGCACTCGGATATTGTTGTTTTTCCTGCTTAAAATATCTTGCCAGTAATGGACAAGTTTTTTATCTGCTTCCATCATATCGAAAAGAATGATGCTGCCAGGTGCAATATCATCAAAAGAACGTTGAATATTATGCAATTTCCCGTTCAGTGATAAAGATTGCTTTAAATGTTGTAATAATGCTGTCGCTTGCAGAGAAGGTTTTGTGATCAACAGTAATGTATGACCATGTAAACTATGGACTTCATTATACATGATGAAACCCCACTTTTTTTTGGCACCTGGCAGCTGCCCTCCTGTTTAAAAGAGGACACCAGAAGTACTGACAGATGTTGCACTGCTGTGTGTAGAATCAGACCATAACCTCCACGGGGAGGTAAATATAAAACCAATTTCGTACATCTAATTTCAATCTAGCTTTTACGAAGTTTAAAGCAAGTGTTAAACATGAAACATAATGTAAAAATCAATATTAATTTGTGAAATTCGGTTGTTTTGAATGGCGAGAATTGATGAGGAAGTTGTACACATAAATAGAGATGCACAGATTTTAAAAATCATACAAATATTTCCAATTGTTTGATTTTTATTGGTATTTATTTTTTTTATAAAGCGATAATTTAGTATGAGTTACCGGTTGTTTCTAAGTCCACGAATGAGAATGAGTCTGGCTTAAGAAAAGAAGCTTCGTGTCACGTGCTGAGAAAAAATGTTCTCATGCCGTTACGTTTAAACACCCCGGGGGGAGGCGTGGACAGCTTTTGTCTTGCTGTACAACCTTTTCGAAAAACGCATTTAATAGAAAATATAAGGTGGCCTGAATAAAGTGGTTTTTGATGTAAATTACGACTTTGTGGTGATCTGAAAAATAAAAATAAGCCGCGCGGGTGAGATATTTAAAATGTTTCAGCGGACATACTCTTCACCGTAACGACGCGTTAACACAATACGAATCGTTTTTACATGTGACACTGTTATAGGGTTATGGAGTTATTCAATAACCAGGTCCAGGGTGACAACATGAAATACACATCGTTATTTATGATGTTTACATTACTGGGTGCGCCTGGATTTGTAACCGCAGCGAATTCAGATTTAGCAAATGCTGAATATAACTTTGCGGTTAACGAATTAAGTCTTTCATCACTCAATCAGGCAGCCATTATTGGTCAACAGGGTGTTTTCAATGACGCTCAGGTTCGCCAGGAAGGTTCGAAACTATTGTCCATTGTTTCCCAGGATGGGGCAGGCAACAGAGCGAGAGTTGATCAATCAGGGAGTTACAATATAGCCTGGATCGATCAGAGCGGAAACGCGAATGATGCAGGTATTACGCAAGATGGATACGGTAATAGCGCGAAAATTATCCAGAAAGGGTCGGGTAATAGAGCAAATATTACGCAGTACGGTACGCAGAAAACCGCAGTTGTAGTGCAGAAACAGTCGCAAATGGCGATTAACGTTATTCAACATTAGCGCTTTCGCGACGACTTTAATCAATCCGATGGGGGTTTACCATGAAATTTCTCAAAGTGGCAGCGCTTGCAGCAATCGTAGTTTCTGGTAGTGCTATGGCGGGTTCTATTAATCAGGGCGGCTGGGGTCATGGGCATGGTCATGGCGGATACAGTGGTCCAAATTCAACCCTGAATATTTATCAGGACGGTGGCGGTAACTCCGCGGTTGCTCTGCAGACAGACGCCAGAAATTCCGTGCTGAATATTACCCAGAAAGGTGGCGGTAACGGCGCTGACGTTGGTCAGGGTTCTGATGACAGTAAAATCAACCTGACCCAGAAAGGATTCGGCAACAGTGCAACACTTGATCAGTGGAACAGTAAAAAATCTGTTATGAACGTTAGCCAGTCCGGCGGCTTTAACGGCGCACTCGTTGACCAGACTGCCTCTAACTCTACTGTCAACGTTACCCAGATCGGCTTTGGTAACCACGCGACAGCTCATCAGTACTGATACTGAAATCTGTGCTACAAAAAAACAGGGCATCAGCCCTGTTTTTTTTCGGGAGTTCATCATGAATACCTTAATTCTCCTGGCCGCGCTTTCCAGTCAGATCACCTTCAAAACGTCGCAGCAGGAAAATATGACCACCATTATTCCTCAGGTCACTCTGGCGCAGTCGTGTGATTGTCAGGTTCAGATTGTTTCTTTACGAGAAGGGCAGGGGGGGCAAAGTTCTTCCCGGCAGCAAAACACACTTTTTATACCCGCTAATCAGACGATTGATTTAATGCGCCTGAGTTTAAATATTAATGCAGGAGACACGGTAAAAATCGTTGTCACCGTTACAGATGGAAAATCGCTTCATTTATCACAACAGTGGTCGCCAGCGGAACGTTCGCTATAAAAATGTATTAAATCAATGCGTTGTGAATGTGGCGGGTCTGTGACGTTGAGCTATGCTGATATCAGGGACGAGGTCGTTATGTTCCGTAACGTGAAACTTCGTTTGCCGTAATAAATGAAGCGCGTTTACCCCTCATGGACGATTTTCATTGAGGAGTACCTATAATGAACAACTATTTTGCTCGACTCGTAGCAGGTCTGGGTCTGGTCGTTTCTGCTTTGAGTATCCCGGCTTATTCGGCCACAGTTGTTGACGGCGGTGTCATTCATTTTCGCGGTGCTATCGTCGCCGACCCTTGTGAAATCACTCCGCAGAAGCAACAATTTGCAATGTCATGTCCAAATAATAACCTTATGCAAACGCGTATGGTCAGCTATGAAGAGGCGCTTAACGGGAAAGTGAGCGACTCAAACCTGGCAACGCTCAATATGAAATACCTTAATCCTGAAAAAACGCTTGCAGTTATTGAAATCCAGTATCGCTAATGCGCGTTCTCCCCGCCCTGCGGAGGAAGAGGATTTTTTCTGATAGTTTTTTCTGCCGGTCACCTCTGCGATACACTTAAGAAAAAGGCGGATTGCAGAGGGGCTTTATGAAACCGCAAATTGAAATTATTCAAGGCGATATTACGACAATGCACGTCGACGTCATCGTCAATGCGGCCAATCCTTCCCTCATGGGGGGAGGCGGTGTAGACGGGGCGATTCACCGTGCTGCCGGACCGCAGCTGCTCGAAGCCTGTAAAACCGTGCGGCAACAGCAGGGCGAATGTCCTCCCGGTCATGCGGTAATTACGCTGGCGGGCAATTTGCCCGCCAGAGCGGTTATTCATGCCGTTGGGCCCGTCTGGCACGGTGGCGATCGGCACGAAGCGAGTATTCTGGAAGAGGCTTACCGGAACTGTCTGCGACTGGCCGCCGACAACGGTTATAAAACGATGGCGTTCCCGGCTATCAGCACCGGCGTGTATGGTTATCCTAAGGCGGCAGCCGCAACGATCGCTGTAGAAACCGTTTACCGCTATCTGTCGTTAAAACCGCTGCCAGAGAAGGTGATTTTTGTCTGTTTTGACGACGACACCACGCATCTTTATCAGCGGCTTCTGACTCAGCGCAGACAAGAGCTGGAAAGCTGAAGCAAACGCGGCGCATCAGGTGCGCCGCGTGGTTTATGAGGCTTTTGCCTGCGGTTTTCCTGAAAAGAGGAAACGCAGGAGCGGGATCCGCAGATGGATTTCGTAAAGTACGATCGCCACCCCTACCACAAAAACCAGCCCGGTAAAGAAGCCCAGCGTGTTGGAGGCGATGTGCGGTGTGATGTAAGCCCCGAAGAAAAGCGTCAACGGATGATGCACCAGATAGATAAACAGTGATGCATTAACGAAGTAAGTCACGCGGCTGGACTTAAAGTTCAGCAAGCGATGGCCCAGCGCGAATACCACGTTCACCATCCACAGGCCCAGCAGCATCGTGATCACGCTTTCCGTTTCATACATCCAGGCGTCGCCGCTGCCGTAGCGCTGATTCAGCAGATATGCAGCGAACGCGAAGGTTGCCCCCAGCGCGCACCACGGTGACGGGGTGACAAACAGCGATTTAAGCTTTGGATGAATAAAAGCCAGCGCGCCGATTAAAAAGAACGGAATGTAGAACAGTGACTGCATCACCACGAAATTAAATAACCCGTCGCTCAAAATAGGCGGATAGACGATAAGCAGCGTCCGTCGCACGGCGGCATAAGCGATCCCCAACAGCAAGAATAGCACTGACAGTTTGCCCATCGTAACGTTGGCGAAGAAGGTGTCGGCTTTTGTACTCAGATGGTGGCGCAGGCGGCTAAAAATCAACAAACTTACCGTTGTGAGCACCACAAGGACCAGCAGGAACCACAGGTGAGACACCAGCTCCCAGACCAGCGTATTGTACTTTTCATACAGCGTCAGATTCGGCCAGTTCTCCGCTTTGCCTTTGACGTATTGCAGCATAATGAACTGAGGCAGCGTCAGCAGCGGAATTGCGGTGAGCATGGGGATGCCCACGCGCTCCACGCGTACTTTCCACCATCGCTTAAGCGGGTATCGCAGAAACAGCATGTAAGAAAAATAGCCGGATATGACGAAGAAAACCTGCATTCGAAAGGCGTGAATAAAGTCATTAAACAGCGTCAGCCACCAGGAGGGCATCTGGCTATTCACGTGCCAGGTGTGGCTGGAGTAAATCAGTGAAATGTGAAAGGGGATCCCCAATAGCATCAGCCAGGCCCTGATCGAGTCGAGGAAATATTCACGTTCTGTTGGTGTTGTGCTCATATAACGTTGTGCATTCTCAGACTTTTCGTCTTATCCCTAAGACTCATAATGGTTACATTCGAAGCCAACCCTACACCAAGACCGACACCCTGTCTCCAGGATAAGCACGCAAAGTGAATAGCGGGTTCTTTCATTTGCTTAATCCATGAGCCAGCAGCTGAACAAAGCAGTGATAATGTTGTCGGATTGCCTGAGTTTCCATTAAAATGGATCGGATCGATATAAGCACACAAAGGGGGAAGTGCTTACTTATTATGAAACATAAACCACAGATGATGAAAATGCGTTGGTTGGGTGCTGCAGTGGTGTTATCACTGTATACCTCATCGGCACTGGCCTTTAACATCGACGATGTCGCAAAACAGGCAAAATCGATGGCAGGCAAGAGCTACGAAGCGCCGAAAAGTAACTTGCCCTCCGTTTTCCGCGACATGAAGTATGCGGACTATCAGCAGATCCAGTTCAATCACGACAAAGCGTACTGGAGCAATATTAAAACCCCGTTCAAGCTTGAGTTTTATCATCAGGGTATGTACTTCGACACGCCTGTTGCCATCAATGAAGTGACGGCAACAGCGGTACGTAAGATCAAGTACAGCCCGGATTACTTCAATTTTGGCAATGTGCAACACGACAAAGATACGGTGAAAGACCTGGGCTTCGCAGGCTTTAAGGTGCTTTACCCGATCAACAGCAAAGATAAAAACGACGAAATCGTCAGCATGCTTGGTGCCAGCTACTTCCGCGTGATTGGCGCGGGGCAGGTATACGGGCTTTCTGCGCGCGGACTGGCTATTGATACCGCGCTGCCATCAGGTGAAGAGTTCCCACGTTTCCGTGAGTTCTGGATTGAACGTCCAAAACCAACGGATAAACGTCTGACTATTTACGCGCTGCTGGATTCGCCGCGTGCGACCGGGGCCTATCGCTTTGTGATTATGCCGGGCCGCGACACGGTGGTTGACGTACAGTCTAAGGTTTACCTGCGTGATAAAGTGGGCAAACTGGGCGTTGCGCCGCTGACCAGTATGTTCCTGTTTGGGCCGAACCAGCCGTCACCGGCAACCAACTTCCGCCCGGAACTGCACGACTCCAACGGTCTGTCGATTCATGCCGGTAACGGTGAGTGGATCTGGCGTCCGCTGAATAACCCGAAACATCTGGCGGTGAGCAGCTTCGCGATGGAAAACCCACAAGGTTTTGGCCTGCTGCAGCGTGGTCGTCAGTTCTCCCGTTTTGAAGATTTGGACGATCGCTATGACCAGCGTCCAAGCGCCTGGGTCACGCCAAACGGTGACTGGGGTAAAGGTAAGGTCGAACTGGTAGAAATTCCAACCAACGACGAAACCAACGATAACATCGTGGCTTACTGGACGCCGGATCAACTGCCGGAAGCCGGTAAAGAGATGAACTTCAAGTACACCATTACCTTCAGCCGCGACGAAGATAAGCTGCATGCGCCGGATAACGCGTATGTGATGCAGACTCGCCGCTCAACGGGTGATGTGAAGCAGTCTAATCTGATTCGTCAGCCTGACGGCACCGTGGCGTTTGTCGTGGACTTCACAGGCCAGGATATGAAGAAACTGGCACCGGACACCGCCGTTGCCGCTCAGGCCAGCATCGGTGATAACGGTGAAATCGTTGAGAATACCGTGCGTTACAACCCGGTAACCAAAGGCTGGCGTCTGACCCTGCGCGTGAAAGTGAAAGATCCGAAACAGACCACTGAAATGCGTGCTGCGCTGGTCAGTAACGATCAGCCGCTGAGTGAAACCTGGAGCTATCAGCTACCTGCCAATGAATAATACATCTGAATATATTGATGCCATGCCGCTGACGGATATCGAAAAAGCGGCACTGCCTAAGAGCGACATCCGCGCGGTTCACACCGCGCTGGATGGTGAACATCGTCAGTTTTCCCGTGATGATGATACGCCGCTTGGGTCAGTCAAGGCGCGTCTGGAGCAGGCCTGGCCGGACTCGCTGGCGGAAGGGCAGTTGATTAAAGACGATGAAGGACGCGATCAGCTTCAGGCGATGCCGAAGGCCACGCGTTCCTCTATGTTCCCCGATCCGTGGCGCACCAACCCGGTGGGTCGCTTCTGGGATCGCCTGCGTGGACGTGATGTGACGCCGCGCTATCTGTCACGCCTGACGAAAGAAGAGCAGGCGTCTGAACAGAAATGGCGTACCGTGGGGACAATCCGTCGCTATATCCTGCTGCTTCTGACGCTTGCGCAGACGGTCGTCGCGACCTGGTATATGAAAACCATCCTGCCGTATCAGGGCTGGGCATTCATAAACCCGACGGACATGATGGGCCAGGATCTCTGGGTCTCCTTCATGCAGCTGCTGCCGTATATCCTGCAGAGCGGCATCCTTCTGCTGTTCGCGGTTCTCTTCTGCTGGGTCTCAGCTGGCTTCTGGACCGCGCTGATGGGCTTCCTGCAGCTGCTGATGGGGCGTGACAAATACAGTATTTCGGCGTCAACGGTCGGGGATGAACCCCTCAATCCTGAGCACCGTACCGCGCTGATTATGCCTATCTGTAACGAAGACGTTGACCGCGTATTCGCGGGCCTGCGTGCAACCTGGGAGTCCGTAAAGGCCACCGGCAACGCGGAGCATTTCGACGTTTACATCCTCAGCGACAGCTACAACCCCGATATCTGCGTGGCAGAACAAAAAGCGTGGATGGAGCTGATTGCAGAAGTGCAGGGCGAAGGACAGATTTTCTACCGCCGCCGTCGTCGTCGTGTGAAGCGTAAAAGCGGTAACATTGATGACTTCTGCCGTCGTTGGGGTAACCAGTACAGCTACATGGTGGTGCTGGATGCTGACTCCGTCATGAGCGGAGATTGCCTGAGTGGTCTGGTGCGTCTGATGGAAGCCAACCCGAACGCGGGTATTATTCAGTCCTCGCCAAAAGCGTCGGGAATGGACACCCTTTATGCACGCTGCCAGCAGTTCGCCACCCGTGTTTACGGGCCGCTGTTTACGGCAGGTCTGCACTTCTGGCAACTGGGTGAATCGCACTACTGGGGTCACAACGCCATTATCCGCGTGAAGCCGTTCATTGAGCACTGTGCGCTGGCACCGCTGCCGGGAGAGGGTTCGTTTGCCGGCTCTATTCTGTCGCACGACTTCGTAGAAGCGGCGCTGATGCGTCGTGCTGGCTGGGGCGTCTGGATTGCCTACGACCTGCCGGGATCGTACGAAGAGCTGCCGCCGAACCTGCTGGACGAGCTCAAGCGTGACCGCCGCTGGTGTCACGGTAACCTGATGAACTTCCGCCTGTTCCTTGTTAAAGGAATGCACCCGGTTCACCGTGCGGTGTTCCTGACGGGCGTGATGTCGTATCTCTCTGCACCGCTGTGGTTTATGTTCCTTGCGCTATCCACTGCGCTGCAGGTCGTCCATGCCCTGACGGAGCCGCAATACTTCCTGCAACCGCGCCAGCTGTTCCCGGTTTGGCCGCAGTGGCGTCCGGAGCTGGCGATCGCGCTGTTTGCCTCGACCATGGTGCTGCTGTTCTTGCCTAAGCTGCTCAGCATCATCCTGATCTGGTGCAAAGGCTCGAAAGAGTACGGCGGTTTCTTCCGCGTGACCCTTTCACTGCTGCTGGAAGTCCTGTTCTCCGTGCTGCTGGCGCCGGTGCGTATGCTGTTCCACACCGTGTTCGTGGTCAGCGCATTCCTGGGCTGGGAAGTGGTCTGGAACTCACCGCAGCGCGATGACGACTCCACGCCGTGGAGCGAAGCCTTTATGCGCCATGGTTCACAGCTGCTGCTGGGTCTGGTGTGGGCGGCCGGGATGGCGTGGCTGGATCTGCGCTTCCTGTTCTGGCTGGCGCCGATTGTCTTCTCGCTAATCCTGTCGCCGTTTGTCTCCGTGATCTCCAGCCGTTCGACGGTGGGGCTGCGGACCAAACGCTGGAAGCTATTCCTGATCCCGGAAGAGTATTCCCCGCCGCAGGTGCTGGTGGATACCGATCGTTACCTGGAGCAGAACCGCAATCGCACGCTGGATGACGGCTTCATGCACGCCGTGTTTAACCCGTCATTCAACGCCCTGGCAACGGCTATGGCGACGGCGCGTCACCGCGCAAGCCAGGTGCTGGAGATTGCCCGCGATCGTCACGTTGAGCAGGCGCTTAACGAGACTCCGGAAAAACTTAACCGCGACCGTCGTCTGGTCCTGCTGAGCGACCCGGTCACGATGGCGCGTCTTCACTACCGCGTGTGGTCCGCTCCGGAGAGATACTCTTCGTGGGTAAACTACTATAAGGAACTGAAACTTAACCCGCTGGCGTTGAAGGCGAAGTAAGTTGTTAAGTAGGGTGGGCAAGCGAAGCGCCTCCCGCCAAATAAAATACCGGCTTAATCGCCGGTATTTTTTTAGAGGTTACTCATGAAAATAATCATCGTCGTACTGATGGCATGCCTGCTCAGCGGCTGCGGCAGTATCATCAGTCGCACCATTCCAGGGCAAGGCCACGGGAATCAGTATTACCCTGGCGTGAAATGGGATCTCCGTGATTCCGCATGGCGCTACCTGACCGTGCTCGATCTGCCGTTCTCGCTGATTTTCGACACGCTGCTGCTGCCGATTGATGCCAGCCACGGCCCTTACGAATAACCTAAATTAACGTTCGTCCCACTCATCGGCTGCGGTTTGACCTTCTTCCGTATCAAGCGGCGGCTCAAGCTGAAACTCACCCTCATCCCACTCGTGCAGGGTGTTCTCTTCCAGCCATTCCTGCCGCAGTTCGATTTCGTCATAGTCGCCGTCAAAGACGGCCTGCGCACCTTCACCACTTAATATCGGCAAACATTCCCCTTCTTCACCTTCATCGGCAAAGAATTCGGCCTGCCACATAATATCCCCATCCTGCAGAACGTATTTCTGGATATTAAGCTGTTGCACGTCAGCATCTTCTTCTTCAACGCCGGGGTTGTCGGCGAGGAACTCTTCACGAGCGGCATCAATAGCTTCTTCCAGCGTGGCGTACATGGTCATTGGTGTCTCCCTGTTTTCCAGAAGGTTTCAGGGAAAGAATAGCTGAATATCTGATTCTGCAAGTATGAATACGAAAATAAGCTGTCAGGCGTTCGTCTTATTCCGTCACCGGCCGTAACGCGCGGGATAAACTAAACCATGAATAAATGGCATTGAACAACACGACGCCCGCCGTCACGATAAAGACGGCGCGAAAACCGAAACTGGCGGAGACCCCAGCCCCGAGCAGCGGTCCGGTGACGTTACCGATATCGCGGAATGACTGGTTATAGCTGAAAATACGCCCGGCAATCTGGTTCGTGGAGTTGTAAACCAGCAGGGTCTGTACGGCGGGAAGCAATGCGCCGTCGGCGGCTCCCAGTAAAAAGCGCAGGGCACCCAACTGCCATGGCGTTTGCACCATCGACATCGGGATAAGCAGCAGGACGGAAATCACCAGCGCGCAGATCAGTATTTTTTCCGGACCCACCCGGTCCCCCAGTTTTCCGAGCCTCGGGGCGCTCAGCAGCGCTGCCACGCCGGGTACGGAGGCAATCAGCCCGCTGATGAACGCAATATTGCTGACGTTACTCGCCAGATCGCGAACGTAAAGCGTCAGAATAGGGGCAATCGACCCGGTAGCCACCTGGATAATCATTGTCGTCACGAACAGGCTCAGCACCAGTCTGGGATTTTTTAGTGAGGTCAGCACTTCCCTGGCGTGGAGCATCTCTTTTTTGGCGACAGGCGTGAAGTTTTCACGAATACAGAGCAGGGTGACGATGAAGCACAGGAACAACACGCTGGCGGTGATAAAGAAAACCGGCCGCAGTCCATAGCTATCGGCCAGGAGTCCGCCGGCCAGTGGCCCCAGCAGGGCACCGCTCACGCCGCCGGTTGAGAGCGTGCCCAGCGCCCAGCCGCTTTTATGGCGGGGAATTTGTGTGGCAATCAGGGCATTCGCGTTGGGAATAAATCCTCCCAGCAGGCCCAGCAGCGCGCGCAAAATCAGGAACTGCCAGACGTTTTGCGCCACGCCCATCAGCGCCATGATGATGGCCATCCCCAGCGCCGAGCGCAGCAGCATGATTTTTCGCCCCTTGCGGTCTGCAAGGCCGCCCCAGAAGGGTGAGGCTATCGCGGAAAACAGGAACGTGATGCTGAATACCAGGCCAGACCACATATTGAGCGCGCTGTGGCCCGTTACGCCAAGCTGTTCGACGTAGAGCGGCAGGAAGGGCATGACCAGGCTAAAGGCCGCGCCGGTAAGAAAACAGCCAAGCCAAGCAACCGTGAGGTTACGCTTCCAGTTTATGGGGGCGTCTGAGGGTGACATAACTATCCGCATAATGAGGTGCAGAGCACCTGAAGCATGAAGTAATAAGCCTGCTAATTATGCGCCTGGGTTATGAATGCCGCAATGAGGGGGAGCTTTTAAAGCTAAAACGGCATGCGGCCCTGAGGGCCGCATGAGGATTAATAGCGAGACGGTGTGCCTTGTGGCCGCGTTTTAAAACGGCGGTGCAACCACATGTACTGCTCGGGCGCCAGCATGATGCACTTCTCCACAATGCTGTTCATCCAGCGCGCGGTGGTTTCCGCATCGTCGAGCGGCGGCGCGAGTTCCGGCTCAAGCATCATCAGCTCGTAGCCTGAACCATCCGGCTTACGGCGGGGAACAAAAGGCACGATGGCGGCTTTGGACATCCGCGCCAGCATCCAGGTTCCGGTCGTTGTGGCAGCCTCTTCAACGGCGAAGAAGGGGACAAATACGCTGGCCTGCGGGCCATAGTCGTGGTCGGGGGCATACCAGACTACTTCACCGGATTTCAGCGCGCGGATCATTCCCTTCAGATCTTTACGGTCGATCATGCTTTTATTGGAGCGCATGCGGCCGTTGGTCTGGATTAAATCGATGACCGGGTTATCGTTAGGGCGATAAACGCCAATGCCCGGCGCCTGCATGCCGAACATGCGCGCCCCGATTTCGAGCGTCAGGAAATGGACGCCGATCAGCAGAACGCCCGTCTGGTTGGCCTGAAGCGTATGCACCGGATCCATGCCGGTGCCCGTCACCTCGCTCCAGCGAGCCATGCGTTTGTCCGGCCAGAACCACGCCATGCCGGTTTCCATAAGGCCCATCCCGACGGATTCGAAATTCTTCGCGACCATATCGTGACGCTCTGACTCGCTCATCTGCGGAAAACAGAGCTCAAGATTGCGGTACGCGATTCTGGCTCGACGTTTCATAAACAGTTGCGCGAAACGGCCCAGAAATTTACCCAACCGAAAAATAACAGGGTAGGGAAGCTGTACCAGAAGCCATAAAAAGCCGATGCCAAGCCAGGTCAACCAATAGCGGGGATGCAAAAGGGCGGCAGTAAATTTTGGTAACTGGGTCATGTCTTTCCTGTGTTCAAACGTCCTGTTTTGCTAGTGTCTCATTTTTTGAGACGTAGCCAAAATATCTGCTTTCGAAGCGTGCACGAATACAGCAATTGTTAAGCCTGATTAATCAGGGTGTGTGAAATGTAGCGTAAATTGTGTGGATGTAAATTGGTTTTGTTTGCTATATGATGCCGACCGATTTTTCATTCTCTCTAACGATTCCAGGACTGTACACCATGCCAGTGTTACACAACCGCGTTTCGAATGAGATGTTAAAAGCGCGTATGTTGGCTGAAACCGAACCGCGCACAACCATCTCATTCTATAAATACTTCACGATCGACGATCCGCAGGCGACCCGCGATGCGCTTTATCAGGCGTTCACGGCGCTTAACGTCTTCGGCCGCGTCTACCTTGCCCGTGAAGGTATCAACGCGCAGATTAGCGTACCGGAAAGCAAAGTCAGCGCCTTCCGTGACGTACTTTATCAGTTTGACCCTGCACTCGACGGCTTACGCCTGAACATTGCCCTGGATGATGACGGGAAATCCTTCTGGGTGCTGCGAATGAAGGTGCGTGAACGCATCGTGGCAGACGGTATCGACGATCCTGAGTTTAACCCGTCGGACGTCGGTGAATACCTCAAGGCGGCGGAAGTGAATGCGATGCTGGACGATCCGGATGCCGTATTCATTGATATGCGTAACCACTATGAGTACGAAGTGGGGCATTTCGAGAACGCGATGGAAATCCCGGCTGATACCTTCCGCGAGCAATTGCCCAAAGCGGTTGAGATGATGCAGGAGCATAAAGATAAAAAGATCGTTATGTACTGCACCGGCGGTATCCGCTGCGAGAAAGCCAGCGCGTGGATGAAGCACAACGGCTTCAATAAGGTCTGGCACATTGAAGGCGGCATTATTGAGTACGCTCGTCGCGCCCGTGAGCAGGGGTTGCCGGTACGCTTTATCGGGAAAAACTTTGTCTTTGACGAGCGGATGGGTGAGCGTATCTCTGAAGACGTTATTGCCCAGTGCCACCAGTGCGGCGCGCCGTGCGATACCCACACCAACTGCAAAAACGACGGCTGCCATCTGCTGTTCATTCAGTGCCCGGCCTGTGCCGAGAAGTTTAACGGCTGCTGTAGCGAGCTGTGCAGTGAAGAGAGCATCCTGCCGGAAGAAGAGCAACGTCGCCGTCGCGCAGGACGTGAAAACGGCAACAAGATTTTTAATAAATCACGTGGTCGTCTGAATACCAAACTGGGTATCCCTGACCCGGAATGATAATAACGCCCGGCACGGTGAAAACCTGCCGGGCGAAGTTATTATGATTTCTGCTGTACCCCTTCAACGGAAATAATCAGCTCCACGTCCTGAGACGCCGGGCCTAAATCCGTTGTGATATTAAAATCTTTCAGGTGAATTTTCCCTGCCGCTTCAAAACCTGCGCGTTTACCGCCCCACGGATCGTCACCTTGGCCCAGTAATTTAGCATCAAGCGTGACCGGTTTTGTTACGCCGTTGAGCGTCAGGTTGCCGGTAATATTCAGCTTATCACCGTCTTTCTTCACCTCAGTAGAAGTGAAGGTCGCCTGCGGGAATTTCGCGACGTTGAGGAACTCCCCACTGCGCAGGTGTTTATCGCGCTCTGCGTGGTTCGTGTCGACGCTGTTCGTATTAATCGTCACATTGACTTTATCGGCCGCGGGATTTTTCTCGTCAAAGGTGAACGTGCCGTCAAAATCGGCTTTGTTGAATAAATCGAACTTTTGCTGAGTTGAAGGATCAGATCACGTATCTTCCCGACAACGCAGACCGTTCCGTGGCAAAGCAAAAGTTCAAAATCACCAACTGGCCCACCTACAATAA